>DASSRF010000422.1:0-10593 GCA_035701945.1 Caldimonas sp.
CGTCGCTCGCCACGTTCGCGGGCGAACCGGCCGCGCCGGCGGCCTCCGCCGCTCCGGCCGCTCGCAGCGCCGAAGCGACGAAGGCACGGCAGGAGGCCGACCGCCAGCGCCTCATCGCCAAGCTGCGCGCCGACGCGCCGAAGACCACCGAGAAGCCGAAGGGATCGGTGCTCGACCTGCCGATCTTCAATCGCAACAACCGCCCCTGATCGCGACGGCGCGGCGCGTCGCTCGCAACGCCCGAGCGCCGCGAGCGTGGAAATTTGACGGCACGCGTCGACTTCGTTCGCCCGCGGGATCCACGGCCGGCGAGCGCTGCCCTATCGTTCGCCCATGCGGTTTCCCGACTCCACGTTCGCGGCGTTGCGAATCGCCGCCGACGCCGACGACGAGTCGGCCGGCTGGGGTCGTCTGCTCTGGCTCGCGCTCGTCCTGACGATCGCTGCGGTCAGCGCGGGGCTGCTCGCCGGCGGCTGAGCGCCGCGGTGCGCTCCGGGAGGGGCATGGCGAGGAGTGGCTGCGTGGGGTGGCTGATGGGACTCGAACCCACGACAACGGGAATCACAATCCCGGACTCTACCAACTGAGCTACAGCCACCGCCGAAGCGATCGATTATACGAGCGCGCCCTCGCGCGGCGGGGTCCGCGACGGCGCCGAAGACGCCGCGCAGCGCGTCAGCGCGGCTCGCTCGCCGCGGCGTCGTGCGCGAGCGCGTCTTCGTTGATGCTCACCTTGAAGCGCGACTTCAGCGCCGCATAGTAGGCCTGCGCTTCGGCCTCGGCCCAGACCTGCGCGTACTGCGCCATCGACTTCGTCGGATCGCCGACGACCGGATCGCGGCCCTCCGTCTTGACGATCTTCGCGACCGCATAGCCCTGGTCGCCGAGCGAGACACCGACGAAGGCGGGCAGCTTCGCGACCGGCGCCTTCAGCACTGCGTCGAGCAGCTGGCGCGGCAGATCGCGCGGCTGCGCGCGCGAGACGAGCACCGGCTGCCCAGGGAACGGCGCGTTCGGGTCGGCCTGCAGCCTGGCCAGGCGCTCGCTGCCGAGCTTGGCCGCGAGCTCGCCGGCGCGCCTGGCCGAGAGCTGCTGGCGGACGCGGTCCTTGACCTCGGCGAACGGCAGCAGGTGCGCGGGCGAGTACTGGACGACGCGCCCGGAGGCGAGCTGGTTGGCGCCGACGTCGATGGCCTTGGTGTTCTTCTTGTCGCGCGTCGACTCGGTCGAGAAGAGCGCCTCGAGGAAGCGCGGGTTCGCGAGCGCGCCGCTCGCTGCCGGCGACGGCGCGCGCGTGACGTGCTGCGCGGTGCGGATCTCGAGCTTCCACTTGTCGGCCGCGGGCTTGAGGCTGTCGGGCTGCTCGTAGACGATGTCGCCGAACTCGACCGCGGCGTCGGCGAAGCGCTTCTGCACGAGCTGGTTGCGGACCTCGTTCTCGATCTCGCCGCGGACCTGCTCGAAGGTCTTCTTCTCGCCGCCGCGCGCGCCCGTGACGTGGATGATGTGGTAGCCGAAATCGGTCTCGACGATGCCGCTCGTCTCGCCGGGCTTGAGCGCGAACGCCGCGTCCTCGAACGGCTTGACCATCTGGCCGCGGCCGAACCAGTCGAGGTCGCCGCCCTTGGCCGCCGAGCCCTCGTCGTCGGAGTTCTTGCGCGCGATCTCGGCGAACGACTGCGGGTTCTTGCGGACCTCGGCGAGCAGCGTCTCGGCCTTGGCGCGCGCCTTGTCGCGCTCGGCCTTGGGCGCGTCCTTGTCGGCCTTGACGAGGATGTGGCTGGCGTGCCGCTCTTCCGGGGTCGTGTAGCGCTTCTCGTTCTCGGCGTAGTACTTGCGGAGGTCGTCCTCGGAGACGGCGATGCCCTTCTTCACCGCGTCGAGGTCGAGGACGACGTACTCGACCTGCGCCTGCTCGGGCGCCTGGAACTGCGCCGCGTTGGCCGGATCCTTGTAGTACGCCTCGACCTCGGCGTCGCTCGGCGTCGCCTTGGCGAGCTGGTCCTTGGCGTCGAAGCGCTCGACCTGGACTTCGCGCTGCTGGTACATCGCGTCGAGCGCAGCCGATGCCGAAGCCGCCGGCGCGATCGCCGAGCCGCCGATCGGCTCCATCACCTGGCGCCGCGTCAGGTCCTGGCGCAGCCGCTCTGCGAACGCCTCCGACGACATGCCGAGCGCGGTCAGCGTGTCGCGGTTGATGCTGCCGTCGGGATTGCGCAGCGACGCGAACTCGGGATCGCTCTTGAACAGGCGCTCGAGGCGGTCGTCGCTCGTGCGCAGGGCCATCTTGTCGGCGGCGGCGACGGTGACGTGGTCGCGGATCAGGCCCTCGAGCGCGAGCCGGCGCATCTCGGGCGTCTCGAACAGCTTGGGGTCGAGCGTCGGCATCTGCCGGCGCGCGCGCTCGACGCGCTCGCGCAGCGCATTGTCGAGCTCGGCCTGCGAGATCGGCTGGCCGGCGACGCGCGCGACGGTCTGCTGCTCGTTGCCCATGAAGCGGCTGTAGCCCTGGATGCCGAAGAAGACGAACGACGGGAAGACGAGCAGGAAGAGGACGACCTGCAGCGCGCGCGTGTGCCGGCGGAAGAAATCGAACATCGCGGGAAGATGCAAAAAGGCGAACCGCGGTTCGCCTTTCGTCGAAAAGGGAGCGAATTCTAGCCGAGCACGACGCCCGGAACCGCCGCAGGGTGGTGGGTGCTGAGGGGCTCGAACCCCCGACCTACGCCTTGTAAGGGCGCCGCTCTACCAGCTGAGCTAAGCACCCGCGGCGCGACGCGCCCGATCAGTTGAGCGCGTCCTTCAGCGCCTTGCCGGCGCGGAACTTCGGCACCTTGGCGGCCTTGATCTTGATCGCCGCGCCGGTGCGCGGGTTGCGGCCGCTGCGCGCGGCGCGCCGGCCGACGGTGAAGGTTCCGAATCCGACCAGCGACACCGCGGTGTTCTTCTTCAGGCTCGTCTTGACGCCGCCGATCATCGCTTCGAGGGCGCGCGTGGCCGCCGCTTTCGAGATGTCTGCCTGCTTCGCGATGTGCTCGATCAATTCGGATTTGTTCACAAAAGGCTCCCCCTCAGGAATGCTGGCTCACAAGGAATTCGGTGGGTGCGGCGCGCGGCGGCAACGGCGTGCTCACCGGGGCGAAACGATTACAGCCTTGCGATTCAGCAGTGTCAAGACGGGTTCGCGCTTCAAATTGATGGGTGGATGCACGAAATCTTTTGGCCGCCGTGCAATCCGCGCTTGACAGCGCGATTACCGCGCTGCAGCACGCACCGAAGCGAGCGCGCCGGCGACCGCGCGGCCGAGGTCGGTCGTGCTCGCGGTGCCGCCGAGGTCGCGCGTCTTCGGGCCGCCGCCGTGCGGGTCGAGCACCGTCTCGATCGCGGCGAGGATCGCGTCGTGCGCGTCGCGGTGGCCGAGGAAGTCGAGCATCAGCGCGCCCGACCAGATCTGCCCGATCGGGTTGGCGACGCCGAGGCCGGCGATGTCGGGCGCCGATCCGTGCACCGGCTCGAAGAGCGACGGATGCTCGCGCGTCGGGTTGACGTTGGCCGAAGGCGCGATCCCGATCGTTCCGGTGCACGCGGGGCCGAGGTCGCTCAGGATGTCGCCGAACAGGTTGCTCGCGACGACCGTGTCGAACGCCTGCGGCCGCTGCACGAAGTGCGCGGTCAGGATGTCGATGTGGTAGCGGTCGACGCGGACGTCGGGATAGCGCACGGCCATCGCGTCGACGCGCTCGTCCCAGTACGGCATCGTGATCGCGATGCCGTTCGACTTGGTCGCCGACGTCAGGTGCCTCTTCGGCCGCGACTGCGCGAGCTCGAACGCGTACCTGAGGACGCGGTCGATGCCGAAGCGCGACATCACCGTCTCCTGGACGACGACCTCGCGCTCGGTGCCTTCGAACATGCGGCCGCCGATCGACGAGTACTCGCCCTCGGTGTTCTCGCGCACGATCATCATGTCGATGTCGCCCGGCGCGAGCCCGGCGAGCGGCGAGCGCACTCCCGGCATGAGGCGCGCCGGCCGCAGGTTGACGTAGAGGTCGAACTCGCGCCGGAACTTGAGCAGCGACCCCCAGAGCGAGACGTGGTCGGCGATCTTCGCCGGCCAGCCGACCGCGCCGAAGAAGATCGCGTCGTGGCCGCCGATCCGCTCCTTCCAGTCGGCCGGCATCATCGTGCCGTGCCGCTCGTAGTACGGCCACGACGCGAAGTCGAAGTGGTCGAAGGCGAGGCCGATGCCGAACCTGTCGGCCGCCGCCTCGAGGACGCGAATGCCTTCGGGAACCGTTTCGGTGCCGATCCCGTCGCCGGGAATGACCGCGATCCGGTGCGTCTTCTTCATCTGGGTTCTCCCTCGAGTTCCGAGCTCGCCGGGCGGACGACGAGCGCCACGCCGACGACGGTGATTGCGACTCCCGCGATCATGACGGCGGTCAGCGACTCGCCGAACATTGCCCACGCCATCAGCGCGGTGCACGGCGGGACGAGATAGAGCAGGCTCGTCACCGCGGTCGCTTCGCCGCGCTGGATCAGCAGATAGAGCAGAGAGCTGCCGCCGAGCGTCAGCACGCCGACCGACCACGCCATCGCGATGACGAGGTTCGGGTGCCAGTCGAGCGACTCGCGCTCGAGCAGCGCGAGCGGCAGGCAGACGACGAACGCCGCCGCCATCTGCACCGCGCTCGCGGTGCGGACGTCGCACGGCGCGACGAACCGCTTCTGGTAGAGGGTGCCGGCGGTGATGCTGAGGAGCGCGACCGTCGCCATCGCCAGGTTCGCCGCCGTCGCCTCGCCGCCGATCTTCGGCCAGACGACGAGCGTGATGCCGCCGAAGCCGAGCACGAGGCCGAGCCAGCGGCGAAGCGACATCGCCGAATTTCCGCGCGCCTCGGCGTTGCGCGACAGCCAGACCGCGGTCAGCACCGGTTGCAGCCCGACGAGCAGCGCCGTCGTTCCGGCGCCGAGGCCGGCCTTCACCGCCGCCCAGACGCCGCCGAGGTAGCCGGCCTGCATCAGCACGCCGGTGATCGCGAGATGGAACACCTGCGCGCGCCCGCGCGGCCACGGCGCACCCGCTGCTGCGATCCAGACCGCGAAGCAGATCGCCGAGAAGACGAAGCGCAGCGTCAGGAAGCCGAGCGGCGGCGCGTGCGGCATCGCCAGCCGCGCGGCGATGAAGCCGGTCGACCAGATGCCGACGAAGAGCCACGGCATCGCCCGCACGAACGCGGCGTGATGCGCTCCCGGCGACGCGGCGCGCGCTTCAGCGGACACGGGCGCGGATTTCCGGCAAGGCCTTCTGCAGGTAGTAGACCATCGACCAGATCGTCAGCACCGCCGAGACGACGATGAGCGCGGTCCCCCAGACCCGGGTGTCGATCACCCTGAACAGCGTCCCGTGGTAGAGCAGGAACGGGATCGCGATCATCTGCACGACCGTCTTCACCTTGCCGACCATGTGCACGGCGACGCTGCGCGACGCGCCGATCTGCGCCATCCACTCGCGCAGCGCCGAGATCGCGATCTCGCGGCCGATGATGATGAGCGCGATGAGCGCGTGCACGCGGCCGAGGTGGACGAGGACGAGCAGCGCGGCGCTGACGAAGAGCTTGTCTGCGACCGGGTCGAGGAAGGCGCCGAACGACGACGTCATGTGGAGCTTGCGCGCCAGGTAGCCGTCGGCCCAGTCGGTGATCGCGACGAGGATGAAGAGCGCCGTGCCGACGACGTTCTGCGTTTCGGCGGGGAGCGCGGTGTAGTAGACGCCGACGACGAGCGGGATCGCGAGAATGCGCGCCCAGGTGAACAGCGTCGGCAGGTTGAAGAACACCGGCGGATTGTGCCCAAGCGGGCTGTCTTCGGCCGGTGGCGGCCGGGTGCGGGCGACGTCGCTCAACGCTCGAGCGTCCTCGGCTTGAACTTGCGCGCGTCGTCGAAGAGGAACGTCTCGGCGAACTTCCATGGCCGCGGCAGCCGGCTGACGTCGCCGAACGGCGCAGCGCGGCGGACCGCGTCGACCGCGATCTTGATGGTGTCCTTCGCCTGGCGCGGCTCGCGCAGCACCTCGATCCGGCGGATGCTGCCGTCGCCGTGCAGCTCGATCTCGAGCACCGGAATCGCGAGCAGCGGATCGGGCACCGCGCCGACGTAAGTGATCTCGGGGTTGGCGGCGACGATGCGCTCTGCCGCCTGCTGGCGCAGCTCGGCCCAGCTGCGCACCGCGCGCGGCGCCGGCAATGCGCGGTGCACGCCGGCGGCAGGGGGCGAAGCCGCGACGGCCGGCGACGGCGGCGTCGGCACGTGACCGCCGCGCGCTTCGCCGGGACCGTGGTCCTGTTGCGTCGAGCACGCCACGAGGACGGCGGTCGCGAAGACGGCAGCGCCGCCGGCAACGCGCTGCGGGTCAATGCAGCGCACGGTAGATCTCCTCGGCGAGCTCGCGCGAGATGCCGTCGACCGACTGCAGGTCCTCGACGCTCGCCGCGCCGACGCCGCGGGCGCCGCCGAAGCGCTGCAGCAGGCGCGCGCGCTTCTTCGGCCCGACGCCGGGGATCTCCTCGAGCGAGCTGGCGCGCGTGCGAACGCTGGCGCGACGCGAGCGCATTCCGGTGATCGCGAAGCGGTGCGCCTCGTCGCGGATCTGCGCGACGAGCATCAGCGCCGCCGAGTCGCGGCCGAGCGCGACCTTCGGCCGGCCGTCGGCGAAGACGAGCTCCTCGAGCCCGACCTTGCGGCCCTCGCCCTTCTCGACGCCGACGATCCGCGAGAGCTCGATGCCGAGCTCCTCGAAGACCGCGCGCGCGACGCCGACCTGCCCTCGCCCGCCGTCGACGAGGACGAGGTCGGGAAGCCTCGCCTGGCCCTGTGCCGCCGCCTCGGCGAGCTTGGCGTAGCGGCGCGTCAGCACCTGGCGCATCGCCGCGTAGTCGTCGCCCGGCGTGATGCCGGCGATGTTGAAGCGGCGGTACTGCGAGCTCTGCATCTTGTGTCCTTCGAAGACGACGCACGACGCCTGCGTCGCCTCGCCCGCGGTGTGGCTGACGTCGAAGCACTCGATCCTGAACGCGTGCAGGTCCTCGACCGCGAGGTCGAGCGCGTCGACGAGCGCGCGCGTTCGCGCCTGCTGCGAGCCTTCCTCGGCGAGCAGCTGCGCGAGGCGAAGCGCCGCGCCCTGGATGCACATGTCGAGCCAGGCGCGGCGCGGCTCGCGCGGCTGGTGCTGCACCGTCGTGCGGGCTCCGCTCTTGGCCGCGAGCGTCTCGATCAGCGACTTGTCGACCGGATGGCTGACGACGAGGAGCGGCGGCATGCCGCCTTCGAGGTAGTGCTGCGCGACGAATGCCTCGAGAACGCGCACCTCGGGCGACTTGACCGGCTCCGCGGCGGCCACGGCGTCGTCGCCGGCGCCGTCGGCGAGGACGTCGATCGCGCTCTCGACGTGCTTCGGGAAGTACGGCCGATCGCCGAGGTGGCGGCCGCCGCGGACCATCGCCAGGTTGACGCAGGCGCGGCCGCCCTCGACCTTGACGGCGAGGATGTCGGTGTCGACGACGCGCGCGCCGGTGTTGTCCTCGACCGCCTGCTGGTGCAGCACGCGCGCGAGCGAGCCGATCCGGTCGCGCAGCTCGGCGGCCTTCTCGAACTCGAGCGCCTCGGCGCGCGCCGTCATCTGCGCCTGCAGCGAGTCGATCAGCTCCTGCTGCTCGCCCGAGAGGAAGCGCTCGGCGTTGGCGACGTCCTGCGCGTAGTCGTCGGGCGTGACGTAGCCGACGCACGGCCCCGAGCAGCGCCGGATCTGGTAGAGCAGGCAAGGCCGCGTGCGGTTGGCGAAGACGGTGTCCTCGCACGTGCGCAGGTGGAACACCTTCTGCAGCAGCTGGATCGAGTCCTTCACCGCCCACGCGGTCGGGTACGGCCCGAAGTAGCGGTGCTTCTGGTCGACCGCGCCGCGGTAATAGGCGATCCGCGGAAAGCGGTGCGACTCGATCTTCAGGTACGGGTAGCTCTTGTCGTCGACGAAGCGGATGTTGAAGCGCGGCGCCAGCGCCTTGATCAGGTTGTTCTCGAGCAGCAGCGCCTCGGCCTCGGAGCGGACGACCGTCGTCTCCATGCGCGCGATCCGCGCCACCATGTGGCCGACCCAGATCGCGTGGTCGCTGCCGGCGTGGCGCTTCGTGAAGTAGCTCGAGACGCGCTTTCGGAGATCGCGCGCCTTGCCGACGTAGAGGACGGCGTCGGCAGCGTCGAAGAAGCGATAGACGCCGGGCAGGTTCGGCAGCACGGCGACCTCGGCGGCGAGCCGCTCGCGCGCGGCGGCGCGCTCGTCCTCGCGCGCTTCCTCGACCGTTCGTTCCGCCATCGCTCGAATTGTGCCGCGCGCGTCGCGGCGCTGCGGCGAGCGCGACGCGCGACCCTTCGATAATCGAGCGATGCAGTGGGACCTCTACTGCCGCGTCGTCGACAACTTCGGCGACGTCGGGGTCGCGTGGCGGCTCGCCGCCGACCTCGCCGGCCGCGGCGAATCGGTCCGTCTCGCCGTCGACGACGCGAGCGCGCTCGCGTGGCTGGCACCGCGCGGCGCACCGCGGGTCGAGGTCGTCGCCTGGGACCAGCGACCGTCGGCGGCGCCGGACGTCGTCGTCGAGCTGTTCGGCGTCGGCAGGCCGCGCGCCGCCTGGCCTGCCGGGGCGCGCACGCCGGTCCTCGTCAACGTCGAGCACCTGACCGCCGAGCGCTACGCCGAACGATCGCACGCGCTGCCGTCGCCGACGTCGCGTCCCGGCGAGCCGGAGACGACGACGTGGTTCTACTTCCCCGGGTTCACGCCGCAAAGCGGCGGCCTGCTGCGCGAGCCGGGGCTGATCGAGCAGCGCCGCGCGTTCGGCGACGGCGCCGCGTGGCTCGCATCGCTCGGCATCGCGACGCGGCCCGGCGAGCGGCGCGTCGTCCTCTTCAGCTACCGCAACGACGCGATCGACGCGCTGCTCGACGTCCTCGCCGCCGCGCCGACGCTGCTGCTCGCGACGCCGGGGCCCGCGATCGAGCAGGTCGCGGCGCGACTCGGCGCGCCGCTCGCGCGCGGCGCGCTGCGCGCCGTCGCGCTGCCCTGGCTGGCGCAGGTCGACTTCGACCGGCTGCTGTGGTCGTCGGACCTCAACCTCGTTCGCGGCGAGGACTCGTTCGTGCGCGCGATCTGGGCCGGCGCGCCGTTCCTGTGGCAGCTCTACGTGCAGGACGACGGCGCGCAGCGCGCCAAGCTCGACGCCTTTCTCGACCGCTACCTTGCGCGCGCCGACGAGCCGCTCGCAGCCGCCATCCGCTCTGCCTTCCTCCGCTGGAACGGCGCCCCGGCGGGGTCGCTGGCCGCGCTCGGCGATGCGGCCGTCGCCGCCGCGTGGTCGGCGCACGCCCTCGCCTGGCGCGACGCGCTGGCCAGCCAGTCCGATCTGGCGACCCGCCTCCTCGCCTTCGTCGAGGGAAAACGCTAGAATCAGAGGCTTTTCGCCTCATGTTCGAGGCAGGCTTTTCGGCCCTCGCGTTCGCGGCGTTTCAGCCCACCGCGCGCGGCCCCAGTGGAACCCCAGCCATGAAACTCGCACAGGAAATTCGCGCCGGCAACGTCATCATGCAGGGCAAGGACCCGATGGTCGTGCTCAAGACCGAGTACAGCCGCGGCGGCCGCAACTCGGCCACCGTGCGCATGAAGCTGAAGAGCCTGCTCAGCAACTCGGGCACCGAGGTCGTCTTCAAGGCCGACGACAAGATGGACCAGATCGTCCTCGACAAGAAGGAGTGCACGTACTCGTACTTCGCCGACCCGATGTACGCGTTCATGGACGCCGACTACAACCAGTTCGAGGTCGAGTCCGAGAACATGGGCGACGCGATCCAGTACCTCGAGGACGGCATGCCCGTCGAGGTCGTCTTCTACGACGGCAAGGCGATCTCGGTCGAGCTGCCGACGACGCTGGTGCGCGAGATCGCCGACACCGAGCCCGCGGTCAAGGGCGACACGTCGGGCAAGGTGCTGAAGAGCGCCCGCCTGAAGACCGGGCTCGAGATCGCGGTGCCGCTCTTCGTGCAGACCGGCGACAAGGTCGAGATCGACACCCGGACGCACGAGTACAAGAAGCGCGTGTGATCGGGCGCTTCGCCGATTGCCAGCGGGCCCGCGTTGCGGGCCCTTCTCTTATGGGCTTCGACTTCTCGCTCGTCACCGCGCCGTTCCGGATGCAGCCGGGATTGCGCCGCGTCGCGCCCGGCGCCGCGCAGCTGACGGCGAGCGCGCCGGGCGGCCGCCACCTGCGCGAGAAGCTGGCCGTGCTCGCCAGCGCGCCGACGCGGGCGCTCTGCGCGGTGCGGGGATTCGACGAGACGCCGGTGCGCGCGGCCATCGCCGCCGAGTCCGAGCGCATCGGCCTCGGTGCGTTTCGTGTCGCGCAGACGTCTGCCGGTGTGCGCTGCGACGCCCCGCTGCTCGGCTGGAGGCTCGAAGGCGATCGCGTCGTCGGCGACGGCGACCCGGCGATCGGCTCGGTGCTCGAAGCGCTGCCGGCTGACCTTCGCGCGTCGGGGCTCGTCTCG
>DASSRF010000423.1:0-4582 GCA_035701945.1 Caldimonas sp.
GGCTCCCCAAGCGCGTCGAAGCCGACGACCCGCGCACGCGCGCTCGTGCGCGCTGGCGCCGCAGCCGCGACTTCGCGATCGCGGTGCTCGCAGGCGCCGGGCTCGCGGCGGTGTCGTACGCGATGCTGACGCGCAGCGCGCCGCAGAGCATCGCGCCGTTCTTCCTCGCCAACGCCTTGCCCGAGGGCGGCGGCGCCAACGTCGTCAACGTCATGCTGGTCGACTTCCGCGCGTTCGACACGCTCGGCGAGATCAGCGTCCTCGCGGTCGTCGGCATGACGGTCTATGCGCTGCTGCGGCGCTTTCGTCCGCCGCGCGAGCTCGTGACCGAGCCGCGGCAGCAGCTCGTGCTGCCGGCGGACGCTTGGTCGGACCTGGCTCGCCCAGCGGACCCGTCGCGGACGACGCACGCGTACCTCGAGGTGCCCGCGGTCCTCGTGCGGCTGCTGCTGCCGGTCGCCGCCCTCGTCGCGCTGCACCTCTTCCTGCGCGGCCACAACGCGCCGGGCGGCGGCTTCGTCGCCGGGCTGGCGATGGCGATCGGCTTCGTCGCCCAGTACATCGTCGGCGGCACGCACTGGGTCGAGGCGCGCAGCAACCTGCGCCCGGCGCTGTGGATGGCGGTCGGCCTGCTGCTCGCGATCGTCACCGGGCTCGGCTCGCTCGTCGTCGCGCATCCGTTCATGACGACGCACACCTGGCACTTCGCGCTGCCGTGGCTCGGCGAAGTGCACGTGCCGAGCGCGACCTTGTTCGACTTCGGCGTCTTCGCGGTCGTCCTCGGCGCCGTGCTGCTGCTGCTCACCGCGCTCGGCCACCAGTCGCTGCGGGCGCGGCGCGCGCTGCCGGCAGCGGAGGACGCGGGCTGATGGAGCTCGTCATCTCGCTCGTCGTCGGCGTGCTCGTCGCCTCCGGGGTCTGGCTCGTGCTCAGGCCGCGGACGTTCCAGGTGCTGGTCGGCCTGTCGCTGCTCTCGTACGCGACCAACCTCTTCCTCTTCAGCGTCGGCAGCCTCGCGATCGACATGGAGCCGATCGTGCGCGCCGGCGTTCCCGCCGACCTGCTGCACTACACCGATCCGATTCCACAGTCGCTCGTCCTCACCGCGATCGTCATCAGCTTCGCGACGACGGCGCTCTTCCTCGTCGTCCTGCTCGCGCTGCGCGGGCTCACCGACAGCGACCACGTCGACGGCGAGGAGGAGCGGCCGTGACGGCGCTGTCGTCGGGTGACCACCTGCTCGTCGCCCCGGTGCTGCTGCCGCTGGCGACGGCGGCCGTGCTGCTGCTGCTCGGCGAGCAGCGCCGCAGCGCGCGCGCCGCCGTCAGCGTCGTCTCGACGCTGCTCGGCGTCGCGATCGCCGTCGCCCTGCTGCTGCGCGTCGACGCAACGGGCCCGATGGGCAGGGTCTACCTGCCGGGCAACTGGCCGGTGCCGTTCGGCATCGTCCTCGCGGTCGACCGGCTCGCCGCGCTGCTGCTCGTGCTCGGCGCCGCCGCCGGCGCAGCAGCGCTCTTCTTCTCGCTCGCCCGCTGGCACCGCGCGGGCGTCCACTTCCATCCGCTCTTCCAGCTGCAGCTGATGGGCCTCGCCGGCGCGTTCCTCACCGGCGACCTGTTCAACCTGTTCGTCTTCTTCGAGGTGCTGCTCGCCGCTTCGTACGGCCTGCTGCTGCACGGCGGCGGCGCCGCGCGGGTGCGCGCGAGCCTGCACTACATCGCGGTCAACCTCTTCGCGTCGCTGCTGTTCCTGATCGGCGTCGCGCTGCTCTACGGCGTCACCGGGACGCTGAACATGGCCGACATCGCCGCGCGCCTGCCGCACGTTCCGGCCGCCGATCGCGGCCTGCTCCACGCGGGCGCGGCGATCCTCGGCGTCGCCTTCCTCGCCAAGGCGGCGGCGTGGCCGCTCAACTCGTGGCTGCCGCCCGCGTATGCCGCCGCCAGCGCGCCGGTCGCCGGCGTGTTCGCGATGCTGACCAAGGTCGGCGTCTACGCGGTGCTGCGCCTGTGGAGCCTGTGCTTTCCCGACACCGCCGCCGGCTCGGCGCTGTTCGGCGGCGAGGTGCTCGTCTGGGGCGGCATGGCGACGCTCGCGTTCGGCGCCGTCGGGATGCTGTCGTCGCAGCAGCTCGGACGGCTGGTCGGCTTCAGCATCATCGCGACGTCGGGAACGCTGCTCGCGGCGATCGGCTTCGGCCGGCCGGAGCTGACCGCGGCGGCGCTCTTCTATCTCGCGAGCTCGACGCTCGCCGCGGTCGCGATGTACCTCCTCGTCGAGCTGCTCGAGCGCGCGCGCGAGGAAGAGACCGATCCGCCGCTCGAGGTCGCGGAGCCGCTGGCGTTCTTCGTCGACGCGCGCTCGCAATCGAACCTCGACGACCAGGAGCTGCCGGTGGTCGGCCGCGCCGTTCCGGCGGCAGTCGCTTTCCTCGGCGTCGCGTTCGTCGTCGGCGCGCTCGTCGTCGCCGGCATGCCGCCGCTGTCGGGATTCGTCGGCAAGATGGCGATGCTCGCGGCGCTCGTCGAGCCCGATCGCGCGGCCGTGACCGCGGCCGGCGCGACGGCGCGCTGGAGCCTGTTCGGCGTTCTCGTCGTCTCGGGCCTGCTCTCGGCGATCGCGCTGATGCGGGTCGGCATTCGCCAGTTCTGGTCGCCGCAGTCGCGTCCGGCGCCGCACCTCAGGATCGTCGAGTGCGTGCCGATCGGCGTCCTGCTCGGCGCCTGCGTGCTGCTCGTCGTGCGCGGCGAGCCGGCGCTGCGCTTCCTGCGCGACGCTGCCGAGGGTCTGCACCGTCCCGAGCTCTACATCGACGCAGTGCGCGGCGCGCGCACCGTCGGCGTCCGCGCCGAAGCGCCGCCCGCGCGCCTCGTCGCCGGGGCCGTCGCGAAGGCGCTGCCGCAACTGCGCGTCGAGTCGCGGCCACAATGAACGGCATCCTCGGCTCTTCCAGGCGGCGTTCGATGGCTTGGCTCGTGCTGCTCGTTGCAGGACTTCTCGAAATCGGCTGGGCGATCGGCCTCAAGTACACCGACGGCTACACCCGGCTCTGGCCCACCGTCTTCACGGTGACGTGCATGGTCGCGAGCGTCGTGCTGCTCGGCGTCGCGATGAAGTCGCTTCCCGTCGGCACGTCGTACGCCGTCTGGGTCGGCGTCGGCGCGGTCGGGACGGCTGTGCTCGGCATCGTGCTGTTCGGCGAGTCGGCGAACCCGGGTCGGCTCGTCAGCCTGGGTCTGATCGTCGCGGGCATCGTCGGCCTGAAGCTGGCCACGCCCGCCTAGGCCGCTCGCCCGACGCTGTCGACCATGCAACGCTGGCTGCCCGCCCCGCTCGTCTCGGCCGCGCTGTTCGTGCTCTGGCTGCTGCTGAACCAGTCGCTCGGCGCGGGCGACGTGCTGATCGGCGCGCTCGCCGCGCTCGTCCTGCCGTGGCTGACGGCGCCGCTGCGCCCGCCTGCCGGCCGCATGCACCGGCCGCTCGCCGCGCTCCATCTCGTCGCCGTCGTCGTCGGCGACGTCGTCCGCTCGGCGCTCGACGTTGCCGCCGGCGTGCTGCGCGCACGCCGACGGCCGCTGCGCGCCCGCTTCATCGTCGTCCCGCTCGACGTGAGGAACGTCCACGCGCTCGCGACGCTCGCGCTGATCACGACGATCGTGCCCGGCACGGTGTGGTCGGAGCTGGCACCCGACCGCAGCCGCTTGCTGCTGCACGTCTTCGACAGCGCCGACGACGCGAGCTTCGTCGCCCACTACAAGGCGCGCTACGAGCGGCCGTTGCTGGACATCTTCGAATGAGCAGTTTCCTCGCCGCCGCGATCGCCGCGACGCTCGTCCTCTATTCGATCGCGATCGCGATGGCGGCGCTGCGGCTGGCGCGCGGACCGCATGCGCAAGACCGGGTGCTCGCGCTCGACTTCCTGTTCGTCGTCGCGATGCTGACGCTGCTGGTGCTGGCGATCCGCTACGGCAGCAGCATGTACTTCGAGGCGGCGTTGCTGATGGCGCTGTTCGGCTTCGTCGGCTCGGCGGCGCTCGCCAAGTTCCTGCTGCGCGGCGAGGTGATCGAATGACGCCGACGGGAATCGCCGAGGTCCTCGTCGGCGCGCTGCTGCTGGCGAGCGGCGCGCTGGTGCTGACGGCCGCGCTCGGCCTCTCGCGCCTGCCGGACTTCTTCCAGCGCATGCACGCGCCGTCGCTCGCGAGCACGCTCGCTGCGTGGCTGGTGACGCTGGCGTCGATCGTGCACTTCTCGTCGCTCGAAGGCCGGCTGTCGCTGCACGTGCTCGTGATCAACGCGCTGCTCGCGATCACCGCGCCGGTGACGACCGTGCTGCTCGCGCGCGCGACCCTGTTCCGCCGCCGGCTCGCCGGCGATCCGTTGCCGCCGCCGCTCGGCGACGGCGTCGACGTTCCGCCCGCTCGAGGGCGGCCTTCGGCGAGCGCCCGAACGCACCACGACGACGCGACCACATGACGACGATCCAGCACGTCCTCGCTGCCACCGACCTGTCGGCGCCGGCGCGCCACGCCGCCGACCGCGCGGCGTCGCTCGCGCGCACGCTCGGCGCGACGCTCGATCT
>DASSRF010000424.1:0-5380 GCA_035701945.1 Caldimonas sp.
GCGGCCTGGGGACGCTGTTCGGCCCCGTGGTGGGGGCCGCGATCATCATCGCCATGGAGAACTACCTTGCGCAGGTCGGCGCATGGGTCACGATCGTGCAGGGCACGATCTTCGTCGTCTGCGTGATGGCGTTCCGGCGCGGCATCGTCGGCGAGATCGCGAGCTGGCTGCGCAAGTCACTGTGACCGCAGCGGCGCCGCGAGAAAAAGACACTAGGTCGATCAGGCCGCCGCGCCGGCGCTAGGCTCGCGAGCGCAACCCAGGAGGACGACGACATGAGCGCGAAAAGACTGACCAAGGAAGACATCCGCAACTCCCCGATCCTGAATCCGGTCGATCACGTCGTCCTCGCGTTCGACAACGACGACATCACCGCGCAGGCCGTCGAGGCGCTGCGCGACGCCGGCTTCGCCGACCAGGACATCCTCGCCTACACCGCCGCGGAAGCGACGCCGCGGCTGCAGGAGCGCGTGCGCGCCGCGAGCGGCGCCGCCGGCTTCGGCTACGAGATCGTGCTGATGCGCCGCTACCTCTCGTTCGCCGAGCAGGGCGCCGGGTGGCTGATCGTCTACGCGCCCGACGACGCCGCGGTGCAGCGCGTCGTCGACGTCGCCAGGAAGTTCAACGCCAAGTGCGCGGTGCGCTACCACCGCCTCGCCAACGAAGACCTGATCTGACGTTCGCGCGGCGGCGTGGCTCGGACACGGCACTCGCCGTGCCGACTCACTCCGCGAAGAGCCCGCCGCTCCTCGCCGGCGGCGCGACGCCGAGATGGCGGTAGGCGGCGAGCGTAGCGACGCGGCCGCGCGGCGTTCGCTGCAGGAAGCCCTGCTGGATCAGGAACGGCTCGATCACGTCCTCGATCGTGTCGCGCTCCTCGCCGATCGCCGTCGCGACGTTGTCGAGCCCGACCGGGCCGCCGTCGAAGCGATGGACGACGGCGTCGAGGAGCTTTCGATCCATGACGTCGAGCCCGTGCAGGTCGACGTCGAGCAGCGCGAGCGCGCGGTCGGCGATCGCCTTGGTGATCGTGCCGTCGCCCTTCATGTCGGCGAAGTCGCGGACGCGGCGCAGCAAGCGGTTGGCGATGCGCGGCGTGCCGCGCGAGCGGCGTGCGATCTCGGCGGCGCCGTCGTCGTCGAGCGCGACGTCGAGCAGCCGCGCCGAGCGACGGACGATCTGCGCGAGCTCGTCGGCCGTGTAGAACTCGAGCCGCGCGACGATGCCGAAGCGGTCGCGCAGCGGGTTGGTCAGCATCCCGGCGCGCGTCGTCGCGCCGATCAGCGTGAACGGCTGCAGCTCGAGCTTGATCGAGCGCGCCGCCGGGCCGTCGCCGATCATGATGTCGATCTGGTAGTCCTCGAGCGCGGGATAGAGGATCTCTTCGACGACCGGCGACAGGCGATGGATCTCGTCGATGAAGAGGACGTCGTTCTTCTCGAGGTTGGTGAGGATCGCGGCGAGGTCCTTGGGCTTCTCGAGGACCGGGCCCGAGGTCTGCCTGAGGCCGACGCCGAGCTCGTGGGCGATGATGTGCGAGAGCGTCGTCTTGCCGAGCCCGGGCGGCCCAAAGAGGAGCACGTGGTCCATCGCCTCGCCGCGGCGCTTGGCGGCGCCGATGAAGATCTCGAGCTGCTCGCGCGCCTTCGCCTGGCCGACGTACTCGGCGAGCGCCTTCGGGCGGAGCGCACGCTCGACCGCCTCTTCGGCGGGCGAGCCGGGAACGCCGCTGACGATCCGCGCGTCCAACGGCGAGCGGTCGGCGCCGGGCCGCCTGGGCGCGAGATCGTCGGTCTGGATGGTCATGCGCCATTATCGAACCCGCGTCGCCTGTTCCTCGACAATCGCACCGTGCCCCGCCGCCGCGCATCGTCCCGGTTGACCGTCTGGCTCTTCGCCGCGTTGCTGCTCGCGAAGGGCGCGGTGCCGTTCCTCGCCGCCGCCGCGGCGCAGCTGCACGGCAGGAGCGTCGCCGACGTCTGTCCGATCTACGGCGTCGCGTTGCCCGCGGCGCCGACGATCGATCCGCACGCTGCGCACCATCACCACGCGGCGCACGGCGGCGACCCCGCGACGGCGCACGGCGCCGCGGGCGGCGATGGCGGCGGCGGCCCCGTGCGCCACGATGCGGGCGGCGGCGACCACTGCGTGCTGACTGCGCTCGCGACCTTCGCAGCCGACACGTCTGTCGCGATCCCCGCGCCGCCAACGCAGTCGACCAGAGCGCACTCCGTCGCATCGCTCGAGGTGCGGCCGGTCGCCGATGCGGCGGCGCGCTGGGCGGCGCTCGTCGGCCACGGCCCCCCGCTTCGCTCCTGAGCTTCGTTCCGAACCGCCGACCGTGCGCCGGGCGCCGGCCGGTCGTCTTCGCGTTCCGCTCGAGGAGCCTTCATGTCCGATCCGCCGGCGCTGCGGCGCCGCGCGTCGTTGCCGCGTGCGACCGCGATCGCGGCGCTCGCGTGCGTGCCGCTCGCGTCGCACGCCCAGGCGCCGCCGCCTTCGCCGATGGCGGCCGGCGGCGCCGAACCGGTCGGCAACGCCGACGCGCCGACGCGCTCGCTCGGCGTCGTCAGCGTCACCGGAATGCGGCCGACGTCGCTGCCGACGCAGATCCCGACGACGACCGAGAGCGTGACGCGCGAGCAGATCGAGCGCACCGTGAACGCGACCGACGCCGAGGACGCGCTCAAGTACCTGCCGAGCCTGCTCGTGCGCAAGCGCTATCCCGGCGACTACAACCACGCCATCGTGTCGAGCCGCGCCTCGGGGACCGGCAACAGCGCGCGGTCTGCCGTGTACGCGGACGGCATCCTGCTGTCGAACTTCCTCGGCAACGGCGTCGGCGGGCTCTCGTTCCCGCCGCGCTGGGGGATGGTCACCGCCGAGGAGATCGACCGCGTCGACGTCATGTACGGGCCGTTCTCGGCCGCGTATCCGGGCAATTCGGTCGGTGCCGTCGTCGACTACGTCACCCGCATGCCGACCCGGCTCGAGGCGCACGCGAAGGTCGGCGTCGTGTCGCAGCCGTTCGAGCTCTACCGGACCGATGCGCACTACCGAGCGTGGGAGGAGAGCGCATCGATCGGCAACCGCAACGGCCAGCTGTCGTGGTGGGTCAACGTCAACCACCTCGACAGCACGAGCCAGCCGCTGACGTTCGCGACGCGGCTCGCGGACTCGACCGTCGCGACGCCGGGAGTTCCGGTGACCGGAGCGGTGCTCGACGCCAACAACGCCGGCCAGCCGTGGTGGATCGTCGGCAGCGGGACGCAGTACCACTCACGTCAGGACCACCTCAAGGTCAAGGTCGCCTACGACCTCACGCCGACGCTGCGCGCGAGCTACCTGTTCGGTCTCTGGCGCAACCGCGCCGATGGCGACTCGCAGTCGTACCTGCGCGACGCCGCCGGCGCGCCGGTCGAATCGGGCCCGATCGCGATCGGCGGCCAGAACTACGCGCCGCTGACCGGAGCCGACTTCGCGCTGACGCGCGAGCAGTCGCAGCACACGATGCACGGGCTCTCGTTCAAGAGCCACACTGGCGGCGAATGGGACGGCGAGTTCGCCGCCAGCGTCTACGACTACGGCCGTGACGACAGAAGACAGAACAGCGCCGCGAACGTCCTGCCTGGCGCGCGCTCGGGCGGGCCCGGCACGCTCGCCGACGGCAGCGGCACCGGCTGGAGCACGCTCGCGCTGAAAGGCACGTGGCGGCCGCCGGCGGCGGGCGGCGCGCACGTCGTCGACTTCGGGCTGCAGCAGGAGCGCTATGTGCTTCGCTATCTGACATCGAGCATCGCAGGCGACTGGCTGAGCGACGATCCCGGCGCGCTCGCCAGCAACGTCCACGGTCGCACGTCGCTGCAGAGCGTCTGGGCGCAGGACGTCTGGCGCTTCGCCGAGCGCTGGACGGCGGTCGTCGGCGGCCGCTTCGAGCACTGGCACGCGTCGGAGGGTCGCACCGACTTCTCGGCGACGAGCTCGCTCGGCTATCCGGAGCGGCGCGAGGACCATTTCTCGCCGAAGGCGGCGCTGTCGTGGCAATGGCGCGACGACACGCTGCTGAAGGCGTCGCTCGGCCGCGCGGTGCGCAACCCGACGGTCGCCGAGCTGTACGGCGCGACGTCGACCGCCAACTCGCAGTTCGTCAACGACCCCGACCTGCGCCCGGAGCGCTCATGGACCGCCGAGCTGAGCGCGGAGCGCGATCTCGGCCGTGGCAGCGCGCGCCTGACTTTCTTCGCCGAGGACACCCGCGATGCGCTCTATTCGCAGACGACGCTCGATCCGGTCGCCAACCGCAACATCACGCGGGTGCAGAACGTCGAACGGATTGCGACGAGGGGGATCGAGGGCGCGCTGCAGACGCACGGCTGGCTCGTCGCCGCACTCGACCTCGCCGCCTCGGTCACCTACACCGACTCGAAGATCAAGGAGAACTCCGGCTTCGTCGCGGTGCCGGGCGACACGATCGGCAAGTGGCAGCCGAACGTCCCGCGCTGGCGCGCGACCGCGCTCGCGAGCTGGCGCTTCGACGAGCGCTGGAGCGCGAGCGTCGCCGCGCGCCTCAGCGGCCGACAATATCGGACGCTCGACAATGCCGACGTCAACGGCTTCACGTACCAGGGCGTCAGCAAGTTCGCCACGATCGACGTGCGCGCCGTCTACCGATTCGCCAGGAACTGGACCGCGGCGATCGGGGTCGACAACCTCAACGACGACCACTACTGGAACTTCCACCCGTACCCGCAGCGCAGCTACGTGGCCGAGCTGAAGTTCGACCACTGAACAAGGACCCGCCATGAAGAGCTTCCTCGCTCGCTCCGCCGCCGCGCTCAGGCGCTCGCCGCTCGCGCTCGCCTTCGTCGCCGCTGCCGCGTTCGCGCACGGCTCGACCCTCGGGCCGATCGAGATCGGCCATCCGTACGCGACGCCGTCGCTGCCGGGGACGTCGAACGGCGCCGCCTACTTCGCGATGCTCGAGAACACCGGCAACACCGCCGACCGGCTGCTGCGCGCGTCGACGCCGGTCGCGTCCCGCGTCGAGCTGCACACGATGGCCGTCGACGCGCAGGGGGTGATGCGGATGCGCGAGATCGACGGCATCGCGCTCGCGCCGCACGCGAAGATCCGGATGCGCCCCGGCATGGGAACGCACCTGATGCTGGTCGGGCTGAAGGAGCCGCTCAAGGACGGTGCGCGCTTCCCGATGACGCTCGAGTTCGAGCGCGCGGGCAAGATCGACGTCGAGGTCGTCGTGCAGAGCCCGATCCCGGGCGGCGGCGCCGCGTCGCAGGCGCACTCGCACTGACGCCGCCGATCTCGTCGCCGGCGCCGGCCGAGATCCTTCGCTGTGCTCAGGATGACTTCGGCGCCTGCG
>DASSRF010000425.1:0-9699 GCA_035701945.1 Caldimonas sp.
TAGCTGACCTTGCCGAGCGGCTGCTTGAAATCGGTCTTCAGCAGGCCGTCGCGATGGCGGGCGATCAGGTACTCGAACGGATCGAACATCGCCTCCTGGACGAGCTTGACGTCGGCGTCGTCGGGAAAGAGCAGCGGCAGCTCCTGCTTGAACATCAGCGTGCACGACGGGATCGCGGTCACGATCGCCCAGCCCTCGCGCGCGTAGCGGGCGAGCACCGGGATGTTCTTCTCCTTCAGCCGGGCGACGCCCTCGAGGTCGCCGAGCTCGAGCTTGGGCATGCCGCAGCAGCTCTCCTTGGCAACGACCTCGTACGGAATCGCGTTGTGCTCGAGCACGGCGACGAGGTCGAGCCCGATGCCCGGCTCGTTGTAGTTGACGATGCACGTCGAGAAGAGCGCGACCTTGCCCGGGCTGCGCTCGCCGTCGACGACCGCGGTCGCGCTCCCCTTCCTGGGCACCGCGCCGCGGAACCGCTTCGACGCCAGCGGCGGCAGCCAGGCATCGGGGTGGACCTCGAGCGTCTTGTCGAGGAGCTTTCGCACCGGCCGCATCCGGTTGGCGGCGTTGACGGTCTGGGTGACGACCGGGATTCCGGCGAGCTGGCCGTGGACGTCGGTCTTGGCGAGCAGCTTCGCTCCGGCGTCGACCTCGCCCTTGCCGTAGCGGATCACCTTGGCGCGCAGCATCACGTGCGGGAAGTCGACGTTCCACGGATGCGGCGGAACGTACGGGCACTTCGTCATGTAGCAGAGGTCGCACAGGTAGCACTGCTCGACGACCTTGCCGTAGTCCTTCTTGTCGACGCCGTGGACCTCGCCGTCGGCGGTCGCGTCGACGAGGTCGAACAGGGTCGGGAACGACTGGCACAGGCTCACGCAGCGGCGGCAGCCGTGGCAGATGTCGAAGACGCGCTCCATCTCGGCGAGCGCCTTCGCCTCGTCGCGGTAGTCGGCGCTCTGCCAGTCGATCGGGTGCCGGGTCGGCGCTTCGAGGTTGCCTTCGCGCAGCGTCATCGGGTCTCGGGCTCCATCAACGAACAAGGGCCGCTGCGGGCCCTTGTCCTCGGCGCGTCCGCGTCGTTCAGTCGACGAGCGCGTCGAGCGCCTTCTGGTAGCGATTGGCGTGCGAGCGCTCGGCCTTGGCGAGCGTCTCGAACCAGTCGGCGATCTCGTCGAAGCCCTCGGAGCGCGCAGTCTTCGCCATCCCGGGGTACATGTCGGTGTACTCGTGCGTCTCGCCGGCGACGGCGGCCTTGAGGTTGGCGCGCGTCGGGCCGATCGGCAGCCCGGTCGCCGGATCGCCGACCTGCTCGAGGAACTCGAGGTGGCCGTGCGCGTGCCCGGTCTCGCCTTCGGCGGTCGAGCGGAACAGCGCGGCGACGTCGTTCTGGCCTTCGATGTCGGCCTTGTTCGCGAAGTAGAGGTAGCGGCGGTTCGCCTGCGATTCTCCGGCGAATGCGTCGCGCAGGTTCTGCTCGGTCTTCGATCCCTTCAGTGCCATGTCGAGTCTCCCGTGAAAGGCGGCGACGGCGCGCCAGCGCCGACGATCCGCGGACGCTAGCGCGTTCACGAGCGCGCGGCAATCACTTGCCTCAATCCGGCGAATTGCGCGTGGCTATGCACGCTCCTGCACTGCGTCGTCGGAGATCGCCGTTTTGCTAGACTTGCGGCTCCAGTGGGGGGGTAGCTCAGCTGGGAGAGCGTCGCGTTCGCAATGCGAAGGTCGGGAGTTCGATCCTCCTCCTCTCCACCACTCGAACAGCATCACGGGCCCGCAGGGCCCGTTTTCCTTCGCGGGCCTGCCGCGCCCGTCGTTCGTCCGATCGCGAGCCCTCGACGGTCCGGGTCGCCGTTGCCGCTTTGCACTCCGCGCGTCTCGCTTGACGCGCGTCAAGGACCGCCGAACGCCCGCTTCGAGAATGGTGCATTCGCAATGCATCTTCTAGCGGGAGCACCATGAAGACCACCAGCAGGCTGTGGCGTTGGCTCGGCCTCATCTTCGTCCTGTCGTTCGGCGCCCTCGGGTACCTCGGCTGGCAGATCTATCTGTCGGCGCCTCCGGTTCCGAAGCAGGTCGTCAGCTCGGATGGCGAAGTCCTCTTCACCCGCGAGCAGATCCAGCTCGGCCAGCAAGCCTGGCTCGCCGCCGGCGGACAGCAGCTCGGCACCGTCTGGGGACACGGCGCCTACGTCGCGCCGGACTGGTCGGCGGACTGGCTGCACCGCGAAGCGGTCGCGCTGCAGCGGATTCGCGCCGCCGAGCGGTCGCACGGCAGCACGCCGCTCGACGCCGCGGACGCGGCGGCGGTGCAGGCGCGCGTGCGCGACGAGATGCGTCGCAACAGCTACGACGACATCGACGGCACGGTCAAGGTCTCGAAGGAGCGCGCGGCGGCGATCCACGCGGTCGCGGCGCACTACGAAGGCCTGTTCGGCAGCGATCCGAAGCTCGCGACGCTGCGCAACCAGTACGCGATGACCGAGAACGCGCTGCCCGACGAGGAGAACCGCCGGGCGCTGACGGCGTTCTTCTTCTGGTCGGCGTGGGCCGCGACGACCGATCGCCCTGGCGAGACCGGCCTCTCGTACACCAGCAACTGGCCGCACGAGCCGCTGGTCGGCAACACGATGAGCGCGTCGGCCGCGATGTGGTCGATGGTCAGCATCATCCTGCTGCTCGCCGGCATCGCGGCGATGCTGTGGCTCTACAAGGGCGACGCCCACGAGGAGCAGGCGGAAGTGCCCAGGGCCGACCCGCTGCTCGGCGCCAGGGCGACGCCTTCGATGAAGGCGACGCGCAAGTACTTCTTCGTCGTCATCGGCCTGATGCTGCTGCAGATCGCGATGGGCGCGATCACCGCGCACTACGCGGTCGAAGGCGAGTCGTTCTTCGGCATCCCGCTCGCGCAGATCCTGCCCTACACGATCAGCCGCACGATCCACACCCAGATCGGCATCTTCTGGATCGCGACGGCGTGGCTGGCGACGGGCCTCTACGTCGCGCCGCTGCTGTCGGGCCGCGAGCCGAAGCTGCAGAAGCTCGGCGTCGATGCGCTCTTCTGGGCGCTCATCGTCGTCGTCCTCGGCTCGACGATCACCGGCTGGCTCGGCACGCTGCAGCACCGCGGCGTCGACTTCAGCTTCTGGCTCGGCAACCAGGGCCTCGAGTTCACGAGCATGGGCCGCGTCTGGCAGCTGCTGCTCTTCGTCGGCCTGCTGTTCTGGGTCTTCCTGCTCGGCCGTGCACTGTGGCCGGCGCTGAAGAAGCCCTCGGAGACGCGCGGCCTGATCGCGATGGTCTTCCTGTCGGCGACGTGCATCGGCGGCTTCTACGCCACCTCGCTGACGTGGGGACAGCACACCCACTACTCGATGATCGAGTACTGGCGGTGGTGGCTCGTGCACCTGTGGGTCGAGGGCTTCTTCGAGGTGTTCGCCACCGCCGTCGTCGCGCTCATCTTCACCAACCTCGGCCTCGTGCGCGCGTCGTCGGCGAACCGCGCGATCGTCGCCGAAACGATCGTCTTCCTGTTCGGCGGCATCCTCGGCACGCTGCACCATCTCTACTGGACCGGCACGCCGACCTCGGTGATCGCCGTCGGCGCGGTCTTCTCCGCGCTCGAGGTGGTCCCCTTGACGCTGATCGGCCTCGAGGCGCTGCAGACGTATCGCCGCTCGAAGGACGTCGCATGGCTGGGCGCGTACCGCTGGGTCATCCTGTCGTTCGTCGCGGTGGGCTTCTGGAACACCGTCGGCGCCGGGCTGCTCGGCTTCGCGATCAACCCGCCGGCGTCGCTCTACTACGTGCAGGGGCTCAACATGACCGCCGCCCACGGCCACGCCGCTCTCTTCGGCGTCTACGGCATGCTCGGCATCGGCCTCATGCTGTTCTGCCTGCGCGGCCTCTTCGAGCGCGGGCTGCACGCGGACAGGTTCCTGAAGCCGGCGTTCTGGAGCCTGAACGTCGGCCTCGCGATGATGGTCTTCCTGTCGCTCCTGCCCGCCGGCATCTACCAGGCGTACGCGAGCATCACGCAAGGCCTGTGGTACGCGCGCTCGCCCGAGATCATCCATTCCAAGGTGATGGAGACGCTCGTCTGGCTGCGCGTCCCCGGCGACGTCGTCTTCGCTGCGGGCAGCGTGCTGCTCGGCATCTACGCGCTGTACCTGCTGCGGCGGCCGGCAGCGCAGGCGGCGCCGCTCGGCGCCATCCCGGCGGCCGCTGTTTGAAAGTGAAGCTCACCGCATTCACCGACTACAGCCTGCGCGTGCTGATCTACCTGGCCACGAACCCCGCGCGGCGGGCGACGATCGCCGAGATCAGCGCGGCCTTCGACATCAACGAGAACCACCTGACGAAGGTCGTTCACCACCTCGCCAGGCGCGGCTGGATCGAGACGACGCGCGGCAAGGGCGGCGGGTTGCGACTGGCCAGACCCGCGCGCGACGTCTGCCTCGGCGACGTCGTGCGCGACACCGAGGGCCGCGACGTTCCCGCCGAGTGCTTCGACTCCGGCGACAGCACGTGCGCGATCGTCGGCTGCTGTCGCCTGAAGGGCGTCCTCGCCGAAGCGGTCGCCGCGTTCCACGACGTGCTCGATCGCTACACGCTCGCCGACATCGCGCGCGATCGCAAGACGCTCGCTGCCGTTCTCCGCATCGAGCTGCCGAAGACGACTCGCGCCCTCGCGTCGCAGGCGGCGCCATGAACGACGCCTCGCCGTTCCCGTACACCGGCCCGGACGACCTGCGCGGACCCGTCCTCGCGGCGCTGCATCGCGTCGTCGATCCCGAAGTCGCGATGACGATCGTCGACGTCGGCCTCGTCTACGGCGTCACCGTCGTGCCGGACCGGCTGCACGCGCTGCTGACGATGACCTCTGCAGCGTGCCCGGTCACCGACGTCATCGTCGAAGACGCCGCCGCCGAGCTCGAACGCGTCGTTCCGGCCGGCATGGCGGTCGACGTCGAGCTGGTCTGGGAACCGCCGTGGACCGCCGAGCGCATGAGCGCGCGCGCGAAGGCATTCATGGGCTGGTGAGTCGCGGGAAGGCGCCGATGCGAGCCGACGCAGCGAACCGTTCGCAGCACGCGACGGCGCTGCGCGCTCTCCTCCTCGTTGCAGTGCTCGTCTCGCTCGTCGCCGGGGTCGCCGGCGGGCTCGTCCGTGCCGGCGTCGACGTCGCCGCGGGAGCGCAAGGCTGGCTCACGGCCGCGGTCGGCGCCCACGCATTCCTCATGATCTGCACGTTCATGGGAACCGTCATCGGCATCGAGCGCGCCGTCGCCGTCAAGCATCCGCTCGCGTTCGCCGGGCCGGCGGCGTCGGCCGCCGCCGGCTTCGCCGTTCTGCTCGGGAACGCGCCGCTCGCCGCGTGGCTGGTCGCCGCGGCTTCGCTCGCGCTCGTCGCGGTCAACGTCGTCGTCGTCGCTCGGCAGCGCGCGGCGCACACGGTGCTTCTACTCGTCGCCGCGCTCGCCTGGGCGACCGGCAGCGCGCTGCATGCGCTCGCTGCGGCGCCGGCGGCCGTCGTTCCCTGGTGGCTCGCCTTCCTCATCCTCACGATCGCGGCGGAGCGTCTCGAGATGACGCGTCTGACGCGGCGCTGGCGCGGGGCGCCGCCGCTGCTCTACGGCGTCTCGGCCGCGACGTTGATCGGCGCCGCGCTTTCGGCGATCGACGGCAGCGCGGGCGGCGTTCTCTACGGCGTCGCGCTCGCAGCGCTCGCGCTCTGGCTGTCCGTGTTCGACGTCGCACGGCGCACGGTGCGGGCGCCGGGCCTGAGCCGCTACGTCGCGGTGTGCCTGTTGCTGGGGTACGTGTGGCTGCTCGTCGGCGGCGTCGCGTGGGCGGCGACCGCGCTCGGACTGCCGTTGCGCGATGCGGCGTTGCACGGGCCGGCGCTCGGCTTCGTCTTCAGCATGGTGCTCGCGCACGCACCGGTCATCGTGCCGGCGATCGCGCGCGTGAAGCTGGCGTTCGGTCGCGCGTACTACGTGCCGCTCGGCCTGCTGCAGCTGTCGCTCGTCGTCCGTCTCGTCGGCGGCCACGTCGAGCTGCGCGCGCTCGCGGCCGGGGCGGCGGGCAATGCGATCGCGATCGCCGCACTGGCGGCGACGCTCGTCGGCTCGGCGATCACCTGGCGGGTCCGCCAGCGGTCGTCGCCGTCGCGCCACGCGTGAGCGCGGCGTCGACCCACGCGACGTAGCCGGCGAGATAGCCGCGCAGCGACTCGGCGAGCTTCGCGTCGGCGAGAGCGCCTTGGGCGTCGAACACGCTCGCCGCGCGCGACACGAGAAGCCGTCCGGACCAGAGCTCGCAGCCGAGCGTGCGCAGGATCGGCAGCCAGGCGTTCTGGCTGAGCACGGTGCCGAAGCCGCCCGGCGAAGCGCCGACGAGAGCGACGCGCCTGCCGGCGAACACGCGAGCGGCGTCGGCGGGCGGGCGTGACAGCCAGTCGATCGCGTTCTTGAAGACGCCGGGGACCGAGTTGTTGTACTCGGGAGTCGCGAGCAGCAGGCCGTCAGCGGCAGCGATGACGTCCTTCAGCTCGGCGACCGCAGGCGGGATGCCCTCGTTCGCCTCGACGTCGCCGTCGTAGAGCGGAATGCCGGCGATCGTGGCGACGACGAGCTCCGCGCCAGGCGGCATCAGCGTCGCCGCAGCGCGCAGCAGCGCCGAGTTGTACGAGCCGCGGCGAAGGCTGCCCGCGATGCCGACGATGCGTGTCATGCGCCCTCCCTGTCGCTGCGACCGTCGCGACGATACGACCTCGCAGCGCCGGGCGGCGCCCGGTCGGCGCGCGCTCCGTCAGGCGCGCAGGTCGAGCGTCTCGGGATGGCGCTCCATGTAGGAGCGCGTGTACTCGCACACCGGCTCGACCTTCAGCCCTTCGCGACGGGCGTGCCCGAGCGCAGCGCGGACGAGCTCGCCGGCGACGCCGCGGCCTTCGAGCGCACGCTCGACCTCGGTGTGCTCGATCGTCATCACGCCGCCGTCGATGCGGTACTCGATGCGACCGTGGTGGCCGTCGAGGGTCGCCTCGAACCGACGCTGCGCCGGCTGGTGCTCGATCCGCGTCGTCATGCGCGCCAGTGTCCCCCATCGACCGGCGCCCCGACGCCGTCGCGGGTGTTGCGTCGGCGCAGACGCTCGCGCTCGCGACCGGTGAGAAGTCGCACGCGAACGAATTGACGAGCGATTCCGGCGCTTTTCACGCCACTGTCGTCCGCCGGGCCGAAGAGACTCCGCGCACCTTCGGGAAAACCCGAAGCCGGCGGGAACGGGTTTCGAAGTGCGGCGCGCCCGCGATCGAAGTCGACTTCCTGCGCTTGCGAACGAACGCAGGACAGACGACATGGAGCTTCCCCGAATGCTGCAACGCGCGCGCCGGCGGCTGCTCGCAGCCAGCGTCGCGGCAGCATCGATGCCGGCGGCGATCGCGGCGACCGCGACCGCCACCTTCCAGGTCACCGCGAACGTCGCGACGCAGTGCACCGTGAGCGCCGCCGACCTCGGCTTCGGCACCGTCGATCCGCTCGGCGGCAACGTCGACCAGACGACGACGGTGACGGTGCGCTGCACGAAGAACACGGCGTACACGGTCGGCCTCAACGCCGGAACGACCGCCGGCGCGACGCTCGCCGAGCGGCTGATGGCCAACGGCGGCGACACCATGGCCTACAACCTCTACACCGACGCCGGCCGGACGACGGTCTGGGGCAACTCGGCGGCGGCGCCGACCTGGGTCGCGGGCACCGGTGCCGGCATGGGAGCGCCGCAGGTGCTCACGGTCTACGGCCGCGTCCCGAGCGGCCAGACGAATCTCGCGGTCGGCAGCTTCGTCGAGACCGCGATCACCGTGACGGTGACGTACTGACTCGCCGACGCGACGACGAGCCATGTCCGGACTGCCCATCGCCCGCCTTCGCAGCGTCGTGCTCGCGGTCTCGCTGCTCGCCGCGACCATGGCGGCGAGCGCCGGATCGCTCTCGATCAGCCCGATCCGCGTCGACATCGCCCCCGGGCAGCGCAGCGTCACGCTGATCGTTCGCAACGACGGCGACCAGACGACGCTCGTGCAGACGCAGCTCGCCGCGTGGTCGCAGGCCGACAACGAGGATCGGCTCGAGCCGACGACCGACCTGCTCGCGTCGCCACCGATCTTCGAGCTCGTCCCCGGCGGCGTGCAGATCGTGCGGCTGGCGCTGCGTCGCCCGGCCGACGCCGACCGCGAGCGCTCGTACCGCATCGTCGTCAGCGAAGTGCCGGGCCCGCCGCAGCCGGGCTTCACCGGCGCGACGTTCGCACTGAAGCTCAGCCTGCCGGTGTTCGTCGACGCCGACGGCAGCCTCGTGCTGGCGGCCACCAACACCGGCGCCAAGCACGTCCAGGTGCGTGCGGTCGACGTCCTCCACGACGGCCCGGGCGTCGACGCGAGGCACGCCGGCCTCTGGTACGTCCTGCCCGGCCAGCGCCGGATCGTGACCGTCGCGCCGCTGCCGGGGCGCGCGATCGCCCCCGATCGCGTCCGCATCCACGCCGACACCGACGCCGGCATCGTCGCTGCCGATGTGGTGCTGGACCCGCGCTAGGCGCCGGGCGCTCGCGCCGCTCGCGCTGTCGCTCGTCGCCGCGGCCTTCGTACTTCCGGCGCGCGCCGGCGATGCCGCGCCGCCCGGCTTCAAGATCGCCGTCCTCGTCGTGACGCTGAACCGGCAGCCGCAGCGCGAGCCGATCGTCGCGCTGCGCGATGCGCGCGGCGTCGTGTTCGTCGGCGCCGCCGACTTCACGCAATGGCAATTGCGCATCCCGGACGCCGCGGCGCTCGTCCACGCCGGCGAGCGCTACTACCCGCTCGCGGCGCTGCCCGGCCTCGTCGCGACCGTGCGCGAGAGCGAGCAGGCGCTCGTCATCGAAGCGCCCGCCGCGCTCTTCCCGGCGACGCCGATCGACGTCGCCGCCGCACCGGGGCCGCTGCCGCGGCGCAGCGCGAGCGGCGGCTTTCTCAACTACAACCTGCTCGCGTCGCGCGACAGCGGCACGACCTCGAAGGCGGCGGCGCTCGAGCTCGGCCTCTTCGGCGCCTCGGGCGTGCTGACGAACAGCGGCACGGTCGGCGACGGCGATTCGGTGCCGCACTGGATTCGCCTCGAGTCGACCTGGACGTACGCGATGCCGTCGCGCATCGAGGCGCTCCGCGCGGGCGACGCGATCAGCCGCGCCGGCGCGTGGGGACACGCGCTTCGCTTCGGCGGCGTCCAGCTCGCGACCGACTTCGCGACCCAGCCCAACCTCGTCCTCTCGCCCGGCGAGGTCGTCGCCGGGCAGGCGACCGTTCCGTCGACGGTCGACGTCTTCGTCAACAACGCGCTCGTCGCGCAGCAGCCGGTGCGCCCGGGACCGTTCTCGATCACGAACATTCCGCCGGTCACCGGCGCCGGCAACGTCACGCTCGTCATCCGCGACGAGCTCGGTCGCGACCAGGTGATCACGCGTCCGTTCTACGCGAGCCAGGCGCTGCTCAGGCCCGGGCTCGACGACTTCTCGGTCGAAGCCGGATGGCTGCGCCGCAACTTCGGCACCGCGAGCGACGACTACGGGCCGTGGTTCGCGTCGGCGACGTTTCGCCGCGGGCTGGCGTCGGAAGCGACCGGCGAAGTCCGCGCCGAGGCCGAGGCCGGGCTCGCCAACGTC
>DASSRF010000426.1:0-4760 GCA_035701945.1 Caldimonas sp.
GGTGTAGCCCGATCGCGTCGCGAAGCAGTCGATCCCCGCGATCTTCGCCGCGGCGCCGCTCATGAACGTGAGCGCGGCGAGCGACGGCGCGAGCCGCTGCATCACTGCGGCGGCGGCCGGCCCCTGCAGCGCGAGCAGCGCGTGATCGGGCATCGGCTCGACGGCGCAGCGGCGGCCGATCTCGGCGCGCAGGTGGTCGATGTCGGCGACCTTGCAGCCGGCGTTGACGACGAGGAAGAGGTGATCGTCGCGCCGCGTGACCATCAGGTCGTCGAGGATGCCGCCGGCGTCGTTGGTGAAGAGCGCGTAGCGCTGCCTGCCTTCGCCGAGGCCGACGACGTCGACCGGCACCAGCGTCTCGAGCGCCGTCGCGGCATCGGCGCCGACGAGGCGCAGCTGCCCCATGTGCGAGACGTCGAACAGCGCCGCGGCGTCGCGGCAGTGGCGGTGCTCGGCGACGATCCCGGGGGGATACGAGACCGGCATCTCGTAGCCGGCGAACGGCACCATCTTCGCGCCGAGCTCGACGTGCAGCGCGTGCAAGGGCGTGCGCTGCAGCGGCTGCGAATCGTTCGGGTCGGACATCGGCGGACCTCCGGAGCACGTGTCCCGCCGGGCTCGCGCCCGACGGCTGGAATCGCTCCTGCTGTCCGCTCTACCTGAGAGATTGGCAGCGCCGCGAACGGCGCTGCTTGCCCCTTCGGTGGACCCGCTCGCGACGGGCCTCTCTCCAGCGAGGACGCTTGCGAGCAAGCGTTTGCCAGTCCTGGTTGCCTGAGCGTTCGACCCGCGGGTCTGCGCCTTCGGCGGCGTCGCGCGAACGGCGCTCTCTCCTGGCGCGGCGAGTGTAGCAGCGGCTGTCGAGGACAATCGGGCGATGACCGGCGAAGCGGAATGGCTGCGCATCGAGTCGCTCGACCTCGAGGCGCAAGGCGTCGCTCGCAACGCCGCGGGCAAGGTCGTCTTCGTCGAGGACGCGTTGCCCGGCGAATCGGTCCGCGTCGCCGTTCGCCGCAGCAAGAACGCGTGGGAGCAGGCGGCGATCGTCGAGCTGCGCGACGAGAGCGCGCAACGCGTCGCTCCGCGCTGCCGCCACTTCGGCGTCTGCGGCGGTTGCAGGATGCAGCACCTCGACGTCGCCGCGCAGGTCGCGGTCAAGCAGCGCGCTCTCGAGGACGCGCTCTGGCACCTCGGCAAGGTGCGGCCGGAGCGGATCCTGCGGCCGATGCACGGGCCGTCGTGGGGCTATCGGCAGCGGGCGCGCCTGTCGGTGCGGCACGTGGTCAAGAAGGGCACCGTGCTCGTCGGCTTCCACGAGCGCAAGTCGAGCTTCGTCGCCGACATCGCGAGCTGCGACGTCCTGCCGCGCCACGTCAGCGCGATGCTGCTGCCCCTGCGCGCGCTGATCGGCGCGATGGCGACGCGCGACCGGCTGCCGCAGATCGAGCTCGCCGTCGGCGACGGTGTCGTCGCGCTCGTCCTGCGCCACCTCGAGCCGCTCCCCGAGCACGACCTCGCGCTGCTGCGCGCGTTCGCGAGCGAGCATGGCGTCGAGTGGTGGCTGCAGCCGCAAGGGCCCGACTCGGCGCGGCCGCTCGACGGCGCCGAGTCGCGGCTCGCGTACCGGTTGCCCGAGTTCGGCGTCACGATGTCCTTTCGGCCGACCGACTTCACCCAGGTCAACCACGCGATCAACGAGGCGCTCGTCTCGCGCGCGCTGCGCCTGCTCGCGCCGCGCGCCGACGACGTCGTGATCGACTGGTTCTGCGGCCTCGGCAACTTCACGCTGCCGATCGCGACGCGCGCGGCGCGCGTCGTCGGCGTCGAGGGCAGCCGGGCGCTCGTCGAGCGCGCGGCGGCGGCGGCGGCCGCGAACGGCCTCGCCGCGAAGACGGCGTTCGAGGTCCGCAACCTGTTCGAGATCGATGCTGCTGCACTCGTCGCGTTCGCCGTCGCCGACCGCTGGCTCGTCGACCCGCCGCGCGAGGGCGCGTTCGCGATCGCGAAGGCGCTCGCCGATCTCGTCGCCGGCGACGCAGGGGTGGACGGCGCAGGATGGCGGCCGCCGCTGCGCATCGTCTACGTCAGCTGCAACCCGGCGACGCTCGCGCGCGACGCCGGCCTCTTCGTCCATCGCGCGGGCTATCGCTGCTCGGCCGCCGGGGTCGTCAACATGTTCCCGCACACCGCGCACGTCGAGAGCGTCGCGGTGTTCGACCGCGACGAGCGCGCGTCGTGAGCACGACCGTCGCCGTCCCGCTCTGGCTCTTCGTCGTGCTCGCGGCGTTCGCGCTCGTCGCGACCCTCGAGTGGCTGCTGCTGCCGAGCGTTCGCTGGTACTTCCGCCGCAAGGTGCGCCGCGTCATGGACGAGATCGGCACGCGCCTCGACATCCGCCTGCCCGAGTTCAAGCTGACGCGGCGGCAAGCGCTGATCGAGCGGCTGACGAGCGATCCGCGCGTCCTCGCCGCGATCCAGAAGCACGCCGCCGAGGGCGCGGCGCCGCGCGACGTCCTCGTCCAGCGCGTCGCCGGCTACGCGCGCGAGATCGTTCCGGCGTTCAACGCGTACGCGTACTTTCGCGTCGGCTACTGGATCGCCAAGACGTTCGCGCGGATGACGTACCGCGTGCGGCTGGGCAGCAGCGACGCCGACGCGCTCGCCGCGATCGACCCGGAAGCGACGGTGGTGTTCGTGATGAACCACCGCAGCAACATGGACTACGTCCTCGTCTCGTTCCTGGCCGCCGAGCGCACCGCGCTCAGCTACGCGGTCGGCGAGTGGGCGCGCGTCTGGCCTTTGCAGTCGCTGATCCGCGCGATGGGCGCGTACTTCGTCCGCCGCGACTCGGGCGATCCGCTCTATCGGCTCGTCCTGCAGCGCTACGTGCAGATGGCGACAGAAGGCGGCGTTCCGCAGGCGATGTACCCGGAGGGGGGCCTCACCACCGACGGCCGGCTGCGCGCGCCGAAGCTTGGTTTGCTCGACTACATGCTGAAGGCGTTCGACCCGGATGGCGAGCGCGACATCGTCTTCGTCCCGGTCGGCATCAACTACGACCGCGTGCTCGAGGATCGCAGCCTCGTCCGCAAGCTCGATCGCGACGCGCCGCGCATCGGCGTCGCGGCGAAGGTGACGACGACGATCCGCTTCGTCGGCCGGCAGGCAGCGCTCGCCGTCGTCGGCAGGCGATACCGCCACGGCTACGCCTGCGTCAACTTCGGCGGCCCGGTGTCGATGCGCGCGTACGTTCGCGAGCACGGCGTCGACTTTCGCCGCCTCGGCGACGAAGCGCGACGTGACGCGATCGCGGCGGTCGGCGCGCTCCTGATGGCGCGCATCGGCGCGATCGTCCCCGTGCTCCCGGTGCCGCTCGTCGCGAGCGTGCTGCTGCGCGATCCGGCCAAGGCGCTCGGCGAGCTCGAGCTCAAGTCGGAGGTGCACGCGCTGATGGCGCGCGTCGAGGCGGTCGGAGGGCGCGTCTACGTGCCGCGCGCGGACCGCGACTACGCCGTCGGTGTGGGCCTCAGGATGCTGACCCTGCGCGGCCTCGTCGTCGAGCGCGACGGCCTCTTCGTCGCCGACCCTGACGAGCTGACGCTTCTTCGCTACTACGCCAACTCGATCGCCCACGTCACCGAATGACGCGGCGCGGGACCCAAGCAAAACGGGGCCAAGGGCCCCGTTTGGATTTCAGCGAAGCGACGGGTCAATCCCTGCTGCCTGCGAAGCCGAGCAGCGACAGGAGCGCCTGGAAGATGTTGTACAGGTCGAGGTAGATCGCGAGCGTCGCGCTGATGTAGTTGGTCTCCTCGCCGTCGCGGACCCGCTTCAGGTCGTAGACGATGAACGCCGAGAAGATGCCGACCATCAGGACGGCGATCGTGACGAAGAGCGCGCTCGACTGCACGAACAGGTTGATCACGATCGCGAGCAGCAGCATGACCGCGCCGATCGACAGGAACTTGCCCATCGTCGACAGGTCGCGCTTGATCATCGTCGACAGCGTCGCCATCGCGAGGAACGCGACCGCCGTGCCGCCGAACGCCGTCATGATCAGCGCCGCGCCGCCGTTCATGCCGAGCACGAACGCGAGCAGGCGCGACAGCATCAGGCCCATGAAGAACGTGAAGCCGAGCAGCACCGGAACGCCGGCGGCCGAGTTCTTGGTCTTCTCGATCGCGTAGATGAAGCCGAACGCGCCGACCATGAAGACGATGAAGCTCATCCCGACGCCCATCGCGGCGACGATTCCGGTCGCGACGCCGAGCCACGCGCCGAGCACCGTCGGCACCATCGAGAGCGCGAGCAGCCAGTAGGTGTTGCGCAGGACGCGGTTGCGTTGCTCGACGCTGGGAACCGCGTAGCCGCCGTATTGCTGGGTCGTTCGCAGACTTTCGTCCATGGATCCTCCCAAAGGAAAGAAGCTGACTGACAGCTGACTATGAGTACCGGGTGCGATTCTAGTTCCCACCCGCCCAGCCGAACGGCCGCCCGGCAGCTTCCGGCGATGCGGCACCTCCCAAGATGGGTGCGCCGGCGCTCGAGTTCAAGCCCGTTCGAGGCCGTTCCTCGAAGATCGGCGGCGGGACGCCTCCGCTACAATCCCGCTGCTCCAGCCCGCGCGATTTTCTCCGGCTGTTGCAACCGCCGGGCTTGCGACCGACGGTTCCCGGCGCCCCGCGTGCCGGCCCCGCGCCCCGACCGGAGCCCCTTCGCTTGTCCCCGCTGCTGCCCGACCACGCCCGCGCCCTCCTGGC
>DASSRF010000427.1:0-3215 GCA_035701945.1 Caldimonas sp.
CACCCCCGGCAGAAGAGGCAAGCCGATCTCCCGGCAGGCCAGCCCCACCTCGCTCAGGTAACCAGGACTGACGGCGAAACGGCAGCCCGCGTCCAGGGCCGCATGCGCATCACCGGCGTTGCGCACGGTGCCGGCGCCGACGATCGCCTCCGGAACCGCGCCCGCGATCGCCGCGATCGCGCCGAGCGCCGCCGGAGTGCGCAGCGTCACTTCGAGAACGCGGATGCCGCCGGCGACGAGCGCGCGCGCGAGCGGCACGGCGTCGTCGACGCGCTCGACGACGATGACCGGGATCACCGGCGCCGGCGCCGCGAGCGCGAGCGGCTCGACCGGCTCGCTCGTCACAGCCACGTGCAGGCGCCCTGTTCGGCCGAGACGACGTTCCTGCGCATGCCGGCGAAGAGCTCGCGACCGTAGTCCTGGCCGTTCGCATCGGCCTGCGCTGGCGGCAGCACGGCGACGTCGCGCGCGCGCCAGACCTCGCCGTCGACGAGCGCATCGAGCGTTCCGGCGTGCGCGTCGATCCGGATCACGTCGCCGTCGCGCACCTTGCCGAGCGCGCCGCCGGCGGTGACCTCCGGGCTGACGTGGATCGCCGCCGGCACCTGCCCCGACGCGCCGCTCATCCGGCCGTCGGTGACGAGCGCGACGCGAAAGCCCTGCTTCTGCAGCGCGCCGAGCGGCGGCGTCAGCTTGTGCAGCTCGGGCATGCCGTTGGCGCGCGGCCCCTGGAAACGGACCACCGCGACGACGTCGCGCGCGAGCCGGCCGGCGTCGAACGCCGCGAGCATCGCTTCCTGCGAATCGAAGACCGCCGCCGGCGCCTCGACGATCCAGCGGTCGGCGGGCACCGAAGAGACCTTGATGACCGCGCGACCGAGATTGCCGGCGAGCAGCTTCAGCCCGCCCTCTTCGCTGAACGGCCGCGCCGCCGGACGAGCGATCGTCTCGTCGCCGCTCGCCGCCGGCAGCGCACGCCACGCGACGCCGCGGTCGGAACGCTCGGGCACTCGCGTGTAGTCGGCCATGCCGCCGCTCGCGACCGCCGCCGCGTCGGCGTGCAGGCAGCCGGCTTCGATCAGCTCGCGCAGGACGAAGGCCGGGCCGCCCGCCGCCTGAAACGCGTTGACGTCGGCGCTGCCGTTCGGATAGACGCGAGCGAGCAGCGGCGTCGCGCGCGACAGCTCGGCGAAATCGGTCCAGTCGATCGTGATCGCTGCCGAGCGCGCGACCGCGACCCAATGGATGAGGTGGTTGGTCGAGCCGCCGGTCGCGAGCAGCGCGACCATCGCGTTGACGATCGAGCGCTCGTCGACGAGCCTGCCGATCGGCAGCACGCGCGCACCGTCGTCCGGCGCGGCGCGCTCCCAGCCGGCGTTGGCGAGGACGACGCGGACCGCTTCTGCGGTCAGCGCGTCGCGCAGGCCGTCGTGCGGATGGACGAACGCCGCGCCGGGCACGTGCAGGCCCATCGCCTCGAGCAGCATCTGGTTGCTGTTGGCGGTGCCGTAGAAGGTGCACGTGCCCGGCGCGTGGTAGGACGCCGCCTCGGCGGCCATCAGTGCGTCGCGGCCGACGTGCTTCAGTGCGTACTGCTCGCGAACGCGCGTCTTCTCGGCGTTCGAAAGGCCGCTCGTCATCGGTCCGCCGGGGACGAACACGCACGGCAGGTGCCCGAAGTGGAGCGCGCCGATCAGCAGCCCGGGAACGATCTTGTCGCAGATGCCGAGCAGCAGCGCGGCATCGAAGGTGTCGTGCGAGAGCGCGATCGCGGTCGCCATCGCGATCGTGTCGCGCGAGAAGAGGCTGAGATCCATCCCCGGCCGCCCCTGCGTGACGCCGTCGCACATCGCGGGAACGCCGCCGGCCACCTGCGCGGTCGCGCCGAGCGCGTGCGCGGCGGCGCGGATCACCGGCGGGAAGCGCTCGTACGGCTGGTGCGCCGAGAGGACGTCGTTGTACGCAGTGACGATGCCGACGTTGGGCCCGCGCTCGACGACGACGCTCAGCTTGTCGGCGGCGGGAAGCGCAGCGGTCGCATGCGCGAGGTTGGCGCAGCCGAGGCGGTCGGCGCGGCGCGGCCGCCCCGCCATCGCGTCGACCCTCGCGAGATACGCACGGCGCGCCGCGGCGCTGCGCTCGCGAATGCGCTCGGTGACGTCGACGACGGCCTGCTTCATCGCAAACGACGGCAATCGCGCTCGGAGAACTGGCGCCCGGCGAAGCCCTACTTCAGGTTCATCGCGACGAAGTTCGCCTCGGTCGCCGCCCCGTGCGCGACCTTCGAGACCTGGGTCGACATCCGTGTCAGCGGCACGCCGTTGTCGACGAGCGTCTGCCGGACGAGGCTGACGCGCTGCTGCGCGAGGCCGAACTGCGACTCCTCGACCGTCGAGACGATCTCGATCGCGCGGTTCTTCTTCTTCGCCGTCTCGGCCATGGTGCGCACCTTCGCGAGCTCCTTCTCGCTCAGGTTCGCCGCCGACGGCGCGAACGCGACGATGTGCGAGGGAAGCTCGGTCGCCTCGGCCGAAGCCGCGGCCGCGGCCGGCGCGGCGCCGGTGGTCGGCGCAACCGCCGGCTCCTGCGTTGAGTCGGCAGCGACGGCCTGCTCGGGGGCGGACTTTCCCGACTTCAGCCCGGCGAGCACGAATCCGCCAATGGCGATCACGATCAGGACGGCGACCGCGACCTTCGCGACGGTGCGAGAAGAATTGCTCGTGGACGACGACTTGCGATCGGGCATGGCTCTGGCGGCTGCGCTCGGATGCCGATTCTAGGCGCCGATGACGACTCCCTTCGTCCCTCATGCCACCGTGCGCGACCCGGCGCGACTACTCGATCACGCGCTCGGCGAGTGGGGCGGGCGCGGCGACGTCTGGGTGTTCGGCTATGCGTCGCTGATCTGGCGGCCGGAGTTCGAATCGGCCGAGGAACGGGCCGCCACCGTGCACGGCTGGCACCGCGCGCTGGCGATGCGCTCGCGCGTGAACCGCGGCACGCCCGAGTGCCCGGGCCTCGTCTTCGCGCTCGTCCCCGGCGGCTCGTGCCGCGGCCGCGCCTACCGGATCGAGCGGGCACGCGTCGACGCCGAGCTGCGTCGGCTCTGGGAGCGCGAGATGCCGTCGGGGGTCTACGACCCCAGGTGGCTCGCCTGTCGCACGCCGCACGGCATCGTTCGCGCGCTGGCGTTCACGCTCAGTCGGCAAAGCCCG
>DASSRF010000428.1:0-3718 GCA_035701945.1 Caldimonas sp.
TCGGACGGCAGCCTGCTCGGCGCGTTCTGCGTCGTCGACAAGCGGCCGCGCCAGCTCGACGAGCAGCAGCTGACGCTGCTGCGCGACCTCGCCGATCTGGTCCAGGTGGAGCTGCTGACCCCGAGCGCGCCGCCGGCCGAGAAGCGGGTCGCGAGCGCGGGCTGACCGGCGGGCGCGCCGCGCGCCCACTGCCGCCGAATGGCGCGCGGCCGCGTTCGGCCGCCCGGTTTCCGCTTCAAATTAACATCGGACACGTGGCGCCCCAGCGCGCCGTTCCGATTCCGTCCTCGCATGGCTGAGCGATCGTTCGTCGAAGAGGTCAAGAAGCTCCGCCTGGGCGCCGGCGAGGTCTTCCACGGCGAGGGCATCCTCGCCGTCACCAAGGCGCTGCTCGAGTCGGGCGTCTCGTACGTCGCCGGCTACCAGGGCGCGCCCATCTCGCACCTGATGGACGTCCTCGCCGACGCCGAGGACATCCTCGTCGAGCACGGCATCCGGTTCGAGAACTCGGCGAGCGAGGCGACCGCGGCGGCGACGCTCGCGGCGTCGGTCAACTATCCGCTGCGCGGCGCGGTGACGTTCAAGGGGCCGGTCGGCGTCAACGTCGCTTCGGACGCGCTCGCCAACCTCGCCTCCGGCGGTGTGACCGGCGGCGCGCTCGTCATCGTCGGCGAGGACTACGGCGAAGGCTCGTCGATCATGCAGGAGCGGACGCACGCGTTCGCGATGAAGTCGCAGGTCTGGCTGCTCGACCCGCGGCCGAACCTGCCGTCGATGGTCGCGGCCGTCAAGCACGGATTCGCGCTCTCGGAGGCGAGCCACACGCCGGTGATGCTGATGCTCAGGATCCGCGCCTGCCACGTCCACGGCCGCTTCGTCGCGCAGGCGAACCGCACCGCCGAGTTCCTGCCCGAGGACGCCCTGGCGTCGCCGCGGCGCGACACCGCGCGGATCGCGCTGCCGCCGGCGACCTACGTGCACGAGCAGGAGAAGGTCAACGAGCGCTGGCCGGCGGCGCTCAGGTACATCGAGGAGCACCGGCTCAACGAGGTGTTCGACGGCGCGGCCGGCTTCGACGACGTCGGCATCGTCGTCCAGGGCGGCAACTACAACGCGCTCGTTCGCGCGCTCGGCAGGCTCGGCGTCGCCGACGTCTACGGTCGCTCGAAGGTGCCGATCTACGTCCTCAACGTCACCTATCCGCTCGTGCCCGGCGAGCTCGTCCGCTTCTGCGCCGGCAAGCGCGCGGTGCTGCTCGTCGAGGAAGGGCAGCCGAACTTCATCGAGCAGAACCTGGCGACGATCCTGCGCCAGGCCGACCTGCAGACCGCGCTCCACGGCAAGGACGTCCTCGCGCCCGCGGGCGAGTACACCGGCGCCGAGGTGCTGAAGGGAACGCGCGCGTTCCTCGAGCGCTACGGCAAGGTCGAGCCGGAACCGAAGCCGGCGCGGCCGGCGAAGGTCATCCCGCTCGCCGCAGAGACGCCGCTCGCGAGCGTCGTCCACGGCAGGCCGCCGGGCTTTTGCACCGGCTGCCCCGAGCGGCCGATCTTCAGCGCGATGAAGCTCGTCGAGCAGGAGCTCGGGCCGCACCACGTCAGCGCCGACATCGGCTGCCACCTCTTCTCGATCCTGCCGCCGTTCCACATCGGCAACACGACGATGGGCTACGGACTCGGCACCGCGGGGTCGTCGGCGTTCAACGTCGAGAAGGAAGCGCCGGAACCGCCGGGCCGCCCCAAGGTTGCGGGCTCCCCTTCAGGGGGGCGGGCGCCGCGACGCGGCGACCTTGGGGGCAGGCGGAAGCGGGCGATCGCGATGATGGGCGACGGCGGCTTCTGGCACAACGGCCTGACGAGCGGGATCGCCAACGCCGTCTTCAACAAGAGCGACAATCTGACGATCGTCGTCGACAACAACTACACGTCGGCGACCGGCGGCCAGGACCTGCTGTCGTCGAAGGGCGCGCACCCCAAGCGCAGCACCGGCCACGCGATCGAGCAGGCGGTGCGCGGCGTCGGCGTCGACTGGGTGCGGACGATGCGCCGCACGTACGACGTCGCCGCGATGCGCGACGCGTTGCGCGAGGCGCTGACGACGAACGAGCGAGGCCCGAAGGTCCTGGTCGCGCAGTCGGAGTGCCAGCTCAACCGGCAGCGCCGCATCAAGCCGCAGATCCGCGCGCAGATCGCCGCCGGCGAGCGCGTCGTCCGCGAGCGCTTCGGAGTCGACGCCGACACGTGCACCGGCGACCACTCGTGCATCCGCCTCTCGGGCTGCCCGTCGCTCTCGATCAAGCCCAACCCCGATCCGCTCCGCACCGACCCGGTCGCGACCGTGCTCGACAGCTGCGTCGGCTGCGGCGTCTGCGGCGAGGTCTCGCACGCCGCCGTGCTCTGCCCGTCGTTCTACAAGGCGCGGATCGTCACCAACCCGACCGCGTGGGACCGCTTCGCCGAGCGCGTGCGCAACGCGGTGATCGGCTGGTTCCAGAAGCGCGACGCCAGGGCGCGCGCGCGCTTCGCGTTCTGATGGAGATGATGCGATGAGCGACGAAGCGGCGGGCCGAGCGCCGGGCCGCTCCCAAGCCGGCCCGCATCCCCTCGGGGGATCGGCGAACGTACCCGTTCGCCGAGGGGCTCCATCGATGCCGATCAAGATCGCGATCCTCGCCATGGGCGGCGAAGGCGGCGGCGTCCTCGCCGACTGGATCGTCGACCTCGGCGAAGCGAACGGCTGGCTCGCCCAGACGACCTCGGTGCCGGGCGTCGCGCAGCGCACCGGCGCCACCATCTACTACGTCGAGCTCTACCCGGGCGACGCCGCCGAGCGCGACGGCGCCGACCCGGTGCTCGCGCTGATGCCGCTGCCCGGCGACGTCGACGTCGTCCTCGCCTCGGAGCTGATGGAGTGCGGCCGCGCCGTCCAGCGCGGCCTCGTCACGCCCGACCGCACGACGCTGATCGCGTCGACGCACCGCGTCTACTCGATCACCGAGAAGACCGCGATGGGCGACGGCCGCGTCTCGAGCGACGCGTTGCTCGCGCACGCGCGCAGCGCAGCGAAGCGGTTCGTCCGCTTCGACATGGCCGCCGCCGCCGAGGAGTCGGGCAGCGTGATCAGCGCGGTGCTGTTCGGCGCGCTCGCCGGCACCGGCGTGCTGCCGTTCTCGCGCGCGCAGTTCGAGGCGACGATCGCGCGCGGCGGCGTCGGCGTCGGGCCGAGCCTGAAGGCGTTCGACGCGGCGTTCGCGCGCGCCGCGGGCGCAGCCGACAACGAGGGCGCGCTGTTCGACGCCGCCGAAGAGCCGGGCACGACGACGGCGGCGCACGGCAGCACGGTCGCAGCGCCGGCAGCGAGCGCGCTCGACGGCACGACCGATGCGCCCTCGACGGCAGGGATCCTTCGCTCCGCTCACGATGACAGCTCGGAGCACCGTCATCCTGAGGAGCGAAGCGAAGGATCTCGCCCGCCCGCGATCCACCCCGACGTCCGCGCGCTCCTCGACCGCATCGCCGCGTTCCCGCCGCATGCGCACATGGTCCTGCGCGAAGGCGTCCGCCGGCTGATCGACTACCAGGACCCGGCGTACGCCGCGCTCTACCTCGACCGTGTTGCCCGCGTCGCGGCAGCGCCGCAGGACACGGCGGGCCAGCTCGTCGCCGAGACCGCGCGCCATCTTGCGCTCTGGATGGCGTACGAGGACACCGTGCGCGTC
>DASSRF010000429.1:0-3276 GCA_035701945.1 Caldimonas sp.
GATGCCGGCAAGTTCGTGTTCGACCATCGCTACCAGCTGAGCCCGGCGGTCGACGCCGCGCATTTCAGCGTCGCCGGCCTGCGCGACGCGATCGACACGACGGTCGCGTTGCTCGGAACACCGGCCGGATCGCTCCTGAAGCCGATCCTGTTTCGCGACCCGACCGGCGAGACGGTGCGGATCGCCGAGATGCTGACGCCGGCGCGCGCACCGAAGGTCGACCACGGCGTCTGGGTCTCGCGCAGCGCGCCGCGCGCGGTGCTCGTCGCGACGACCAACGCCGACGGTGCCGACCTCGACGGCCTGCAGCGCGCGCTCGCAGCGGTCGACGCGGCGTCGGCGCAGGCGCTGACGCCGGGTCTTCGCGTCGTCGTCACCGGCGCGCCGCGCTTCGCGGTCGATTCGCGTGCGCACATCAAGGGCGAGGTCGAGCGACTCGCCGTCCTCGGCTCGATCGTCATCGTCGCGTTGCTCTGGCTCGCGTTCGCGTCGCTGCGCGCGCTCGCGGTCGCGATGCTTCCGGTCGCGACGGGCATCGTCGCCGGGATCGCTGCGGTGAGTCTCGGCTTCGGCCATGTCCACGGCATGACGCTCGGCTTCGGCACGACGCTGATCGGCGAAGCGGTCGACTACGCGATCTACTACCTGATCCAGAGCCGCGCCGCAGGACCCGAGCACTGGCGACGCGACAGCTGGCCGACGGTGCGGCTCGGCCTCCTGACGTCGCTGATCGGCTTCGCCGCGCTCGTCTTCACCGGCTTTCCGGGCCTCGCGCAGCTCGGCGTCTTCTCGATCGCCGGACTCGTCGCCGCTGCAGCGACGACGAGGTTCGTCTTTCCAACGCTCGTTCCCCAAGGCGCGCCCGGCGCCGGCTTTCGCGCCCGCCTCGCCGCTGCGATGCGCGCGCTCGCCGCTCGGCTGCCGCGCTGGCGCGCCGGCGTCGCCGTGCTCGGTGTCGCAGCGCTCGTCGCGGTCGCGGCCGCGCCTTCGCCCTGGCGCGGCGAGCTCGCTGCGTTGAGCCCGGTGACGCCGGCCGAGCTCGCGCGGGACGCCGCGCTGCGCGCCGACGTCGGCGCTGCCGACGCGGGCACCCTCGTCGCCGTCGCCGCGGCCGACGAGCAAGGCGCGCTCGCCGCCGCAGAGGCGGTCGACGCGCGGCTCGACGCGCTCGTCGCGCAGCGCGTTCTCGTCGGCTACGACTCGCCGGCGCGGCTGCTGCCGCCGACGACGACGCAGGAGCGCCGACGCGCCGCGCTGCCCGACGAGAAGACGCTGCGCGAGCGCCTCGTCGAAGCGACCGCCGACGGCCCGATTCCGGCGACACGCCTCGAGCCGTTCGTCGTCGATGTCGAAGCGGCGCGCACGCAACCGCCGGTCACGCGCGCTGCGCTCGCCGGAACGCCGCTCGCGAGCGCGGTCGATGCGCTCCTCCTGCGCGGCGACGCGACGCGGCCGTGGCGAGCGCTCGTCAACCTGCAGGCGGGCGAGCAACCGATCGACGCTGCGCGCGTGCGTGCCGCGGTCGCAGACGTCGCCGGCGCGCGCGTCGTCGCGATCAAGTCAGAGCTCGACGCGATCTACGCACGCTTCCTGCGCGAGGCCGAGTGGCAGGCGGCGCTCGGCGCGGCCGCCGTCGCGCTGCTGCTCGCCTGGCAGCTGCGCAGCGCGCGGCGTCTCTTCGACGTCGCGGTGCCGGTCGCGACGGCGACGCTTGCCGTCCTCGCCGCGCTGGCGCTCGCCGGCGCTGCGCTCGGCATCCTCCACCTCGTCGGGCTCCTGCTGACGGTCGCGATCGGCTCCAACTACGCGCTCTTCTTCGACCGCCTGCGCGAGCGCGCCGACGCCGACGCCGACACGCTGGCATCGCTGCTGCTCGCCAACCTGACGACGGTCGCATCCTTCGGCTTGCTCGCGAGCTCGCACATTCCGGTGCTGCACGCGGTCGGAATCGTCGTCGCTCCGGGAACATTGCTCTGCCTCGTCTTCTCGGCGGCGTGGCTCGGCGCGGCGAGCGATCCGGCAGCAGCGAGAATCGCGGCGTGAGCCTCCCCAGCGACCGCATGCCGCTCGACGCGCGCGCGCCGGCTTCGCCGCCGTGGCCGGCGTACGTCACCGCGTCGTTCGCCTGGCACGCCGGCGCCGCCGGCGTCGCGATCGTCGCGCCGCAGGAATGGCCGTGGGCGCTCGGCGCCGTCGCCGCCAACCACGCGGTCCTCACCGCCGGCGGACTGCTGCCGCGCTCGCGCTGGCTCGGCAGCAACTGGACCCGGCTTCCTGCCACGGCGCGGGCGCGACGAGAGGTCGCACTGACGATCGACGACGGGCCCGATCCCGAGGTCACTCCGGCCGTGCTCGACATTCTCGACGGCCGCGCCGCGCGCGCGACGTTCTTCTGCATCGCCGAGCGCGTTCGCGAGCACGCGGCGCTCTGCCGCGAGATCGTCGCGCGCGGCCACAGCGTGCAGAACCACAGCGATCGCCACGCCGCCACGTTCTCGCTGCTCGGACCGAAGGCAATCGGGCGCGAGCTCGCGGCGGCGCAGGAGACGATCGCCGCGATCACCGGCGAGCAACCGCGGTTCTTCCGCGCGCCGGCGGGGCTGCGCAACCCGTTCCTCGCGCCGGTGCTGCAGCGCCTCGATCTCCAGCTCGTCAGCTGGACGCGGCGCGGCTTCGACACGATGCGGCGCGATCCCGACGCGGTGCTCGCGCGACTCGTCGGCCGCCTCGCGCCGGGCGACATCCTGCTCGCGCACGACGGCCACGCCGCGCGCACGCGAGACGGCGTCGCGGTCGTCGTCGCGGCGTTGCCGGCGCTGCTCGATCGCATCGCTGCGCACGGGCTCGCCGCGGTGACCCTCCCCGAGGCGGCGCGCGCCGACGCAGCGACGCGCTCGCCCGCGTCATGAGCGCTGCCGACGCGGTCGCGACGTGGCGCTCGCTCGTCGGCGAGGCGAGCGCGCCGTACCGCCGCTCGGGCCGCTTCGCATGGCACTTCGCGCGCGGGAAGCTGCGCTGGGATCCGGTCTTCGTCCACCTGCTCTCGCGCGGCGTGATCGCGCCGCGCACGCGCGTCCTCGACATCGGCTGCGGGCAGGGCCTGCTCGCGAGCCTGCTCGCGGCGGCGGCACGCGCCGCGCGCGACGGCCGCTGGCCGAGCGACTGGGCCGAGCCGCCGCTCGACGTCCGCGTCCGCGGCATCGAGCTGCAGCGGCGCGACGTCGAGCGCGCGCGCGAAGCGCTCGGCGACAGCGCCGAGATCGTCTGCGCCGACAT
>DASSRF010000430.1:0-2743 GCA_035701945.1 Caldimonas sp.
CAGGCGTGATCCGTCCGGGCGACGTCCAGCGCATGAGCGCCGGCCGCGGCGTCCAGCACAGCGAGTTCAACCACGCGCCGGACCGGCAGACGCACTTCCTGCAGATCTGGATCGAGCCGAACGTTCGCGGCATCGCGCCGAGCTACGAGCAGAAGCGGTTCGACGACGCCGCCAAGCGCGGCGTGCTGCGCCTGATCGCTTCGCCCGACGGCCGCGACGGCTCGGTCACGCTCCACGCCGACGCGTCGATCTCGGCCGCCCTCGTCGACGGCGACGAGGCGATCGAGCGCGCGCTCGATCCGCGCCGCAAGACCTACGTCCACGTCGTTCGCGGCAGCGTCGACGTCAACGGCCGCCGTCTCGACGCCGGCGACGCCGCCGGCCTCGTCGACGAGCGCTCGCTCGCGATCGCGAACGGCAACGACGCCGAGGTCCTCGTCTTCGATCTCGCGCCCTGAGCGCGTGCGCTCCTCCAACCCTCGACCCCCACGGCAACGTCATGAGCACTCCGACCCAGAACATCACCGTCCTCGCCGGCCGCATCCTGCTCGGCCTCCTCTTCCTCGTCTCCGGGGTCGGCAAGATCGCCGGCTTCGACGGCACCGTCGGCTACATCTCGGCGCAGCACCTGCCGCTGCCGGCGCTCGCCGCCGCGCTCACGATCGTCGTCGAGCTCGGCGGCGGCATCGCGCTCGTCACCGGCTTGTGGACGCGCCAGGCGGCGCTCGTCCTCGCCGCCTTCACGCTGCTCACCGCGTTCGTCTTCCACGCGTTCTGGTCCGCGCCCGAGGCCGCGAAGGCGATGCAGCAGATCCAGTTCCTGAAGAACCTCTCGATTGCCGGCGGCCTGTTCGTCCTCGCCGCGTTCGGCCCCGGCCGGATCAGCCTGGCGCCGCGCCGCGCCGCTGCCTGAGCCCCGAGCTCACTGCGACGCGCGGACGACGCGGCCGTTCAGCGGCTGCAGCGGCCGCGCGTTCATCGGATACGCCTTGGCGAAGCGCGCGATCTCGCCGCTCGAGACCTGCGACGGCTTCTTCAGCACGTACCAGGTGACGCCTTCGCTGCACGGCGGCGTCGTCAGCGAGCCGGCGAAGGTGTAGTAGCCGCGATCGCGCGGCAGCAGGTCGGCCGGGTCGATCTGCACGCCCTTGAGCTCGACCTCGGCTTGCTTGTGCGCGGGCAGGTTGTTCCAGAGCGCCGCGATCGCCGGATTGGTGTCGCCCGCCTGCAGCAGCACGGCGACCACGGCGAGCTTGCCGGCATCGTCCTTGTGGACGAGGTGCACGACCATGTCGCGACGCTTGCCGTCGATGCTCTCTTCGCTCGGCTTGTGGAAGTGGAACTGCGTGAGCTCGTAGCGATGGCCAGCGATCGTGATCGCGTCGCCCGGCGCGGGAACGATCTGGATCGTGTGTCCGTTGTCGACGATCTTCGCCGCGCCGGGTTTGTACGCGAACTCGATCGCGGGAAGCGCCTCGCCCTTGATCGCCTTCGCGTGGATGTCGATCGGCGACTGTGCGTGTCCGGTCTTGCAGCTCGCGAACTCAGGCTCGAGCGAAGACCAGTGCGCCGGGCCGCCGTGGCCTTCGTAGCTCCAGTGCGGCGCCGCACCGGCGGCGAGCGAACCGGTTGCCGGGCCGACGAGCGCGAGCAGCGCGACGGAAGCGATGGAAGCACGACGAGCGGTCATGAAGGCTCCACGTTGTTGGCCAGGGCGGAAGTATGCGCGCGGCCTACACTCGCGCACGCTGCGAACTCCTAGTCGCATCGGGAGACCGAACGTATGTCGCGTCGCGCGCTCGTCCTGCTGACCGCAGTTCTCGTCGGCGGATGCTCGCGCGAAGCGCAGAACGGCTACCAGGGCTGGGTCGAGGGCGAGTACGTCCACGTCGCGTCGCCGGTCGGCGGCCGCCTCGAGCGTCTCTTCGTCGAGCGCGGCCAGAGCGTCGCCGCGCGCGCGACGCTCTTCCAGCTCGAGGCAGACGAGGAGACCGCGGCCAGGCGGTACGCCGACGAGCAGTTGCGCGCCGCCGAAGCGCAGCTCGCCGACCTCCGCGTCGGCAAGCGCGCGCCCGAGGTCGGCGTCGTCCGCGCGCAGCTCGTCCAGGCCGAGGCCGCCGAAGCGCAGGCAGCGCAGCAGCTGCGGCGCGACGAGGCGCAGCTCGCCGCCGGCGGCATCGCGCGCGCGCAGGTCGACGACTCGCGTGCCAACCTTGCGATCAAGTCGGCGCGGGTGCGCGAGCTCGCCGGACAGATGCAGGTCTCGAAGCTGCCCGCGCGCCAGGAGCAGATCCGCGCGCAGGAGGCGCAGGTCGCGGCGGCGCGCGCGACCGCGAGCCAGGCGGCGTGGCGGCTTTCGCAGAAGCAGGTCGCCGCGGCGCAGCCGGCGCTCGTCGCCGACACGCTCTTTCGCCAGGGCGAGTGGGTGCCGGCCGGGAGCCCGGTCGTTCGCCTGCTGCCGCCGACGAACGTCAAGCTGCGCTTCTTCGTTCCCGAGGCGGTCGTCGGCGCTCTTCGCGTCGGCCGCAAGGTCGTCGCGCGCTGCGACGGCTGCGCCGCCGACGTCGCCGGCGAAGTCAGCTGGATCGCGAACGAGCCCGAATACACGCCGCCGGTGATCTACAGCAACGAGACGCGCGCCAAGCTCGTCTTCCTCGTCGAGGCGCGTCCCGCGGCGAGCGGCATCGCGCTCAGGCCCGGGCAGCCGGTGGCGGTGACGCTGCAATGACCGCGGCCGCGGCGG
>DASSRF010000431.1:0-7435 GCA_035701945.1 Caldimonas sp.
CGCCGCCTGCGTCTTCGCCGGCGCGCGGTTGATCTCGTCGGCGAGCAGGACGTTGGTGAAGACCGGGCCGCGGCGAACGCGCAGCGCCGCCATCGTTCCGCTGCCCGACGGCGCCGGGTCGAGGACGGCGTGGCCGGTGATGTCGGACGGCAGCATGTCGGGCGTGAACTGGATGCGCGCGTAGCGCAGCGCGACGCCGCGCGCGAGCGCGCGCGCGAGCAGCGTCTTGCCGAGTCCGGGGACGCCTTCGATCAGGACGTGGCCGGACGCGACGATCGCGATCAGCAGCAGCTCGACGATCTCGCGCTGGCCGACCATCGCCTTGCCGATCTCGTCGCGCAGTCGCTGCAAAGTCGACGCGGCGTGTTCGAAGGTCGCAGGAGGGGTGGTGCTCATGGTGGGCTCGCGTCACGGGACGCAGGTCGGTGGGGAACTCGGCGGCCGCCGGCGGCGAGCACGCGGCGGGCGCGCTCGAGGCGATGGATCGCGGCGGCGATGCGCTTGCGGCCGCCGCTCGGTTGCGGCGCCATCGCAGCGGCGAGCGCCGCGGGATCGTCGCCGGTCCTTTTCGCGATCGCAGCGCTGCGGTCGCTGCGCGCGAGCAGGCCCGCGTAGTTGGCGATCGAGCGGCGCGCCTCGTCGTCGAGCGCGCGAACGCTCGCCGCGTGCAGCGCTGCGCCGCCGCCAGCGGCGACGAACGCCGCGGTGCGCCGGACCTGCTCGCCGATCGAGCGGCGGGCGAGCGGCGCGTCGAGCATGCGCGGGCCGAAGCGTGCGCCGCTGCGCCAGAGCGCGAGCGCGAGCGCGGCGAGCGCGAGCACGATCGCCGGCGCGCCGTGCTGCCAGAGGAGCGCGCGCAGCGGCGCGCGCGCCTCGTCGACGACGAACCAGACGCGGTCGCCCGGCGCGAGCTGCAGCATCGCAGCGAAGGCGAGGGCGCCGTCTTCGCGCAGCAGCGACTGGTTGGTGAACGAGCCCTCGATCGCGTTGCTCGTCACGTCGCCCGCGCCGACGGCGGCGCGCAGCGCGACGGCGCCCCTCGCCCCGACGAGCTGCCAGCGCGGCCTCGGCGCGCGCAGGATGCGCGACGGCCAGCCGCAGACGCCGTACGCGCGCGGTGCGCCGAACGCGCCGTCGCTCTCGTCGGGCTCGACGTAGCGAGCGCATGGCGGCGCGATCAGGCGCGCGATGCCGGCGAGCGGGTCCGACGCGGCGGCCGCGGGGGGCGCGACGTCGGCCGGCGGCGCCGACGCAGCGCTTGCCGGCGGCGATTCGGAGTGCGCGCCGGCGCCGGGGCGTGGCGGCGTGCTGCTCTTGATCTGCACCCACGCCGGCGCCTCGGCATCGACCGACCAGGCGCGCTGCAGCGCGACGAGATGACCGCCCGCGCGCACCCAGCGCTCGAGCGCCTGATCGCGGCCGGGAAACATCGCCCAGCGGTGCGACGCGAGCACGAGCGTCGCTCCCGGCGGCGGCAGCTGGTCGAAGTTGCGCACCGTCGTGACGCTCGCGCCGACGCGCTCGGCGAGCCGCTTGGCGGCGTAGAACGGATCGCGCGCCGCCTCGCCCTGCGGCGGCACCGGCAGCGGCAGGTCGACCCATTCGATCGATCGCTGGATCCAGGCGGCGAGCGCGACGACGAGCGCTGCGACCAGCGCGCGCACGACCCAGCGCATGCGGCCGTTCATCGCCGATCGCCCGCCGGTGCTGCGCTCGCGATCGCGGGCAGCATGCGGTCGAAGTCGTCGCACAGGCGAAGCACGTGCTCGTTCGCGAGCGGCCGGTCGCCGTAGACCGCGAGCTGCCACGCGCCGACCAGCGCCGCGACGAAGTCGCCGCGCTCGCTGGGCAGCGCGGCGCGCGCGAGCCGGATGCAGTCGCCTTCGGTGCTCGCGTCGCCGATCGCGACCTGGTACGAATGGACGAGCCGCGACAGCGTTCCGCGGTAGAGCAGCGACAGCGCGGCGCGCCGCTCGCCCGCCATCCAGAGCGCACGCACCGCGGCGCCGATGTCGGCCGGCAGGGTCTCCGGCCGGATGTCGAGCTCGCGGACGTGGCTGGGCAGGCGCGCGCCGCGGCTGCGGACCGCGTCGCCGCGGATCGCGAGCCAGCGGCGCGCGGTGACGAGCGCGGCGACGACCGCGGCAGCGCCGAGCAGCCAGACGAGGCCGCGGCCGCCCTCGGCGAGCCAGCGCGCCAAGTCGAGCCAGAACGGATCGGGCGAGACCCGCTCGGCGTTGCCTTCCTTCTTGAAGCGCCACGTGCGCACGGTGCGGATCCCGCCGAGGTCGGTGTCGGCGCGGACTGCAGACGCCGCCGCTTCGATCGCCGCGACGTCGGCGCGCTGGCGCGCAGCGTGCGGCGCCGACGCGGCCTGCGCGCGCACCGACGGCGCCGCGAGCGCCGTGGCGAGGAACGCGACCGCGAGCGACGCGCTTGCGCGCGCGAGCAAGACGTCAGCGCGCGAACGCAATGCGGAACTCCTGCTCGATGTCCCACGCTTCGAGCTCGACGCGGCGGTTGAGGTACATCGCGAAGCCGGCGCCGACGAAGAACGGCTCGACGACGAGCACCGTCGCTGCGAAGCACGCGATCAGGTACCCGACCGCCCACGCGTCGCCGCCGTTGACGAGCAGATCGAAGACCGACGGGCGTTGCTCGTCGCCGGGAACGAGCCAGTTCGCGAGCAGGAACGCGCCGAGCGCGACGAACGCCTCGACCGAGGCGAACGCGCTCTGCATCGCGAGCGCGGCGCCCCGGTGCGGGCCGAGGATGAGCGCGACCCGCTGGCGGCGCGCCTTGCCGCGCTGGCCTTCGAGCTGCAGCACCGGCTGGACGTACGAGCGCCACGGCGACAGGCGGCGGATCGTCAGCGCGTCGACGAGTCCTTGCCACCAGACGGCGCGGCGGTTCGCCCAGACGTCGGCGAAGCGGGTGTCCTCGCCGAACGTCGCGCGCGCGAGGACGAAGAGCACCGAGCGGTCGAACCACGGCTTCAGGCAGACCAGCACGAGCACCGCCCAGCCGACGCCGAACGGCAGCGCGAGCGCGGCGATTGCGAGGACGAAGGCGTAGACAGGCGCGCACGCCGTCCACACCGAGCGACGGTGCGCGGAGACGAGGCGCACGCCGAGGTCGGCCGCCTCGAACATGCCGCGCGGCCGCAGGTCGAGCCGGATCGCGTCGACCTTCATCGCGGCAGCGCCGCCGCGCGCGCGCGGCCTTGCAGCGCGAAGTAGGCGACGACGGCGAACCAGCAGGCGCCGCCGACCGCGAACTTCACCTCGGCGGGCACCCAGCGCGCCGACGACCAGAACGCCTCGAGCGCGGCGGCGACGACGAACATCGCCGTCATGCCGTAGACGATGACGATCGCCCGCCGCGCCGCGTCGGCGAGCGCGGCCAGGCGCGACCTGCGGCCGGGGGCGAGCAGCGCGTGGCCGAGCATCAGGCCGCACGCACCGGACAGGACGATCCCCGTGAGCTCGAACGCGCCGTGCGTGACGACGAACGAATAGAAGTTCGCTCCGTAGCCGCGCCACGTCACGTAGCCGGCGAGGCTGCCTGCGAAGGCGCCGTTCGAGGCGAGGTAGAAGACGCTGCCGATGCCGAAGAAGAGGCCGCCCGCGAAGCACTGGAACGCGATGCGGACGTTGTTGTAAACGTAGAAGCCGAACATCGCCCAGTCGCTGTCGGCGTCGCGCCGGCCGATCGGCCCGTCGGCGTCGCCGTACATCCGCTCGTACTGGCTGACGCTGCCGGCGTCGTGCAGCGAGAGGACGAAGCCCGGGTCGTGATAGGCGGCGATGCCGGTCAGGACGAGCGGTCCGGCGAAGACGAGCCCCGCGACGAGCACGTAGCGCCAGTGCGCCCGCACCGCGGCCGGGAAGTCGACGACGAAGAGGCGGCGCAGCTTGTCGAGGCCGAAGTCGGTCTCGCGGTAGATCCGCTGGTGGCCGCGCGCGGTCAGCGCCTCGAGCCGCTCGATCAGCCAGACCGGGTATTCGCGTGCCTCGGCGAGCGCGAGGTGCTCGCACGCCGCGCGGTAGAGCGTCGCGATGCGAGCGCGGTCGACCGGCGCCGCGCGCTTTCCTTTGGGCGCCGGTCCGAGCGCCGCTTCGAGCTCGCTCCAGGCCGCGGCGTGCGCCGCCTCGAACTGCAGCGGCGTCATCGCCGACCGAGCAGCCAGTGGGCGACGCCGACGAGCGCGCCGACGCGGTCGCCATGCATCGCGCGCGGCGCGACGACGGGGACCGCGATCTCGGCGAGCTCGTCGGCGCGCGCTTCGGTGAGCCTGGGCACGCGTCCGGCCCACGCGACGATCGCCGCCTGCGCCGCGGCCGGCAACGCCACTGCGGGAGCGCGCGCCGGCGCCGGCGGCGGCGCAACCGCGCGCGGCCCGGCGCGCTCGACGTGGACGACGAGCGTTCCGGCGGCAAGGTCGCCGAGACGCTTGAAGTCGTGCCGCCACAGCATCGCGAGCGCGCCGAACGCGTAGAACGACGGCAGGAAGTCGGCGGCGCGAAGGAGGTTGCGTGTCAACGACGCCGCCGGCGTCACCGGCAGCCCGGTGTCCATCACGACCGCGAGCCCGACCATGCGCTTGCCCGGCGTCGCCGCACCCGGCCCGAGCTCGAAGACGACCGGATAGAGCCACTCGAGCAGGAACACCAGGACGAGCAGGAGCCCGGCGCCGAACCTGCCGAGCTGGGCGAGCAGCAGCATCGCGAAGAAGAAGACGACGAAGCGGACGCCGAGATCGACCAGGTACGCGTAGAAGCGCGGAACGATTCCCGCCGGGCGCAGCGAGAGTGCGATCCCTTCGGGCGTCTCGGCCGCGTAGCGGGTGTCGAGCCGGCGCGGGGCTTCCGGCGTGGCCGACATCGCTCGAAACGCGCCGCGGTGCGTCAGGCCTTGACGACGATCGTGTCGGCGATGTTGTCGTGCAGGCAGCGCCGCGACTCGCGGAAGATGAGCAGGCAGTCGACGAGCGCGTACAGGCCGCCGATGACCGGGATCAGCGAGATCGCGGTCGTCGGAAGGAAGCGCAGGCCGACGATCCGCGCCAGCGACGCGCGCGAGCCGTCGCTGCGGACGATGCGCACCTTGAGCAGCATCTTGCCGATCGTCTGACCGCGCGTCGCGAGCAGATAGCCGTGGAGGACGACGAAGAGCACGAATCCGACGACGCCGTTGACGACGAGGAAGCGGGCGAGGTTCGCGCCCGGCGCCGGCGTCCAGCTGAGCGGCGCGACGAGCGAGACCAGCCAGAACGCGAGCGCGGCGAAGACGCCGTCGAGCAGCACGGCGACGAGGCGGACGCCGCGACCCGCGAGCGCTCCGGTGCCTGCATCGGCGACGTCTTCGACGTGCGCGAGCGGCGGGGCGAAACGGTTGTCGTCCGATGCGCTGGCCATCGCTGCCTCCCTCTGTTCTCTTCTTCGCTCATCCTAGCAGCGGGCTTCGCGCGCGACGACTCGCGCACGAGAGGGATGTCACGGTGCAACCCGCCGAGCGGCTTGCTAAGCTGCACGGGTCGCCAGAGCGGCGGCGTTCGGCCGGCCCGAGGAGACACGACCATGCAACGATCGACTCGCCCCATGCGCCCGAGCGGCGCCGCGATCCCCTTGGTGGCGGCGCTCGCCGCGGGCTGCGCCAGCGCGCCGCAGCTCGACGCGCAATGGAGCGATGCCGCCGCGGCGCCCGGCCTGATGCGGGGCGCCCGCGTCCTCGTCGCGTGCGACGCCGCCGAGCTGGTCGTCCGCCAGATCTGCCAGGATCGGCTCGCGAGCGAGGTCGCCGCGCGCGGCGCGACGCCGGTGTTCGTTCCGCCCGAGACGCCGATCGCGACCGACCGCTCGATCGACGCGCAGCTGCTGCCGGCGGCGCGCGAAACGGGTGCGAAGGCGCTGATGGTGATGACGGTCGCGGTCGCGGTGCACGACGTCAGCGCGCCGGTCCAGATCGGCATCGGCGGGTTCGGCTTCGGCAGCAGCAGCAGCGTCGGCGTCGGCGTCTCGGCGCCGGTCGGCGGCGGCCGCGTCACCGCCGGCTACTCGGGCAACGGCCGCGTCACCGACGTCGCGAACGGCCGCCTCGTCTGGACGGCGAAGGCGACGTCGCCGCCGTCGGCCGACGTCAACGCGCAGATGGCAGACCTCTCGCGGCTCGTGCTCGGCGCCGCCGACAAGGCGGGCCTGTTCTGACGCGCGCTCAAGCCGCGCGCGGTCCCGGGCGCGCGGCGTCGACGACGAAGCGCGCCGCGGTGACGACGCCGCTCTCGGGATCGGCGGGCCGTTCGACGACGCGCAGGCTCGCGCGCAGCTCCTTCGCGTCGACGTCGAAGCGGACGTAGCCGCGCTGGTCCGAGCGGCCGTAGCGCAGGTGCGGGTTGTATTCGCGCGCCTGGTCGATCCTCGCCTGCGCGACGCCGCCCAGGCTCGAGATCGAGGTGCCGCAGAACTCGCTCGCGATCACCGGCGAGCGCTCGTCGTCGAAGTCGACGCGCAGGTCGGCGACGTAGTTGCTGTGGACGTCGCCGCCGAGGACGACGACTCCCGGCACCTGCTTCGCGGCGACCGTCGAGAGCAGGCGTCGCCGCGCCGGCGCGTAGCCGTCCCAGCCGTCGGTCCAGTACGCGCCGCCGCTGATCACCGGATCGAGCCAGGTGACGCGCGCCATGAGCGTCTGCTGCGCGACGAGGTTCCACGGTCGCTCGAGGTCCCAGCCCGCGGCGAGCCACGCTTCCTGCTCGGCACCGAGCAGGGTCCGCGCCGGGTCGGCGAGGGCAGGGCACTGGTTGACGAGCACGTTGTTCGAGCCGCCGCGCCCGGGCTTCGGGCACGCCTGCGGATCGCGGTGCTGGCGGTCGTCGAGCAGGTGGATGCGCGCCAGCCGACCCCAGTCGATGCGACCGGTGATGCGCATGTCGGCGTCGAGCGGCCGCGCCGAGCGCGGAAACGGCATGTGCTCCCAGTACGCGCGGTACGCGGCGGCGCGGCGCGCGCGCATGTCGACGGCGAGGTCGGCGCCGCGCAGGCCCGCGTAGTCGTTCGACACCTCGTGGTCGTCCCAGACGACGAGCCACGGCGCCGCGGCGTGCGCCGCCTGCAGCGACCGGTCGCTCTTGTACGTCGCGTAGCGCGCGCGGTACTGCTCGAGGCTGAACGCCTCGGCGCCGATGCCGCCCCGCACCGGATTCTTGCGCTCGGCCGATTCGTAGATGTAGTCGCCGAGGAAGACGACGAGATCGAGCGACGACGCCGCGACGTCGCGCCACGCCGCGTAGTGGCCGACGTCGAAACGCTGGCAGCTCGCGATCGCGAAGCGCAGCGTCGCGGCGGCGTCGGCGGCCGGCGCGGTGCGCGTGCGCCCGGCTGCGCTCTGCGCGCCGAGCGCGCGAAAGCGATACCAGTACCAGCGGCCCGGCGCGAGC
>DASSRF010000432.1:0-4281 GCA_035701945.1 Caldimonas sp.
GGCGACGAGCGCACGCCGCGTCGCCTCGAGCGTCGTGCAGAGCGGCGGCGGCTCGAGATGCGCGAGGATCGCTGCGCCCTGCGCGGTCGCGGCGCTCGCGATGCGAAGCGAGTGGCCGATCGGCTCGATGCTCGCACGCACGCGCTCGAGCAGCCGCTCGCTGCCGCCGAAGTAGCGCAGGCACGACTGCACCTCGAGGAGCACGGTGTCGGCGGCACGCCCGGGCTCGGTCGCGGGCTGCAGCGTGACGCTCGGCGTGAACGCGAGCGCAGCGTGGACGATCGAGCGCATCGCCTCGGCGTCGCGCGCCGGATCGGCCTGACCGAGGACGATGCGCGGCGCGAGCGCGAGCGCGGTCGCGCGCTTCAGCCCCGGCTTGACGCCTTGCGCGATCGCGACGGCGTCGGCCGCGGCGATGCGATGCTCGTCGACGAGCGCGATGCCGTGCTCGGCAGCGCGGCCGGCGAGCGTCGCCGCGAACGATTCGAGCGACAGCAGCGGCAGGTGCAGCGCGACCCAGAGCACGGCGCAACGACAGAGCAGAAGACGGCGCGACCGGCGATGCGACGAGACAGGGCGACGCTCACGCGACGTCGACGAAGGTCGCGGCGGGGAGACGGCGTGTCTTGCCGCCGCTGCCGTTCGCCGAGCGCCGCCGCGCCGCCGCCGAGAGCACGCTCGGCAGCGCGAGCTCGAGCGGCGAAGCGAGCGGCGGCCCGCGACGCTTCACGATCTGCAGCCGGACGCGATCGCCGCCGCCGGCATGGAGGGCAACGCGCAATGGCGCCGCCGTCGGCCGCGCCGCCGCCGCCGCTTCGCGGAGGACGAAGGCGACGCCGTCGTGGCGGTGCGCCGCGAGCTGGAGCCGGCGCAACCGCTCGGCACGCAGCCGCTGCGGCAGCCACGCGACGATCGCGCCGACGTGGCCGCTCTTCAGCGCCTGCTCGAGCGCCCACACGCTGTCGCTGCGCGTCTCGACGACGAGCAGCTCGTCGACGGCGAAGCCGAGCGCGGCGAGCGCTGCCGCAGCGAGCGCCGCCGGCGGATCGAAGAGCATGACGAGCCGGCCGTCGCGCTGCGCCGCGACCAGCGCCGGCGCGAGCAGGCGCATCTCGCCGACGCCGGGATGCGCGAGCAGCAGCTCGCTCAATGCGCCGCGCGGCCAGCCGCCGTCGGGAAGCTCGGCGTCGAGCCGGGCGAAGCCGGTCGCGACCGTCTGCGCACCGGTGCGGCCGAGCTGATGGCCGAGCCAGAGGTCGGGATGGAGCGTCTCGGGCGTCTGCCGAACGACCACGGCGTCGAGCCGCTGCCGCTTGGCGGCGACAGGCAACGGCGGTGGCGGCGACGACGCCGCCGCCGGAACGATCGCGGCATCCATTCGGACAACTGTATTTCCATACAGTATCCACGGCAACGCCGCCTGTCGAATCCCGACCTCGCTGCGTGCATGCCATCGGCAACCGAACGTTTGCTTTTGCCAATCGTCTGGCGAAGAATGCGGCATGACCTCGCCGCCGACCCCGCGCACCGAAGCGGTCCGCCGCTTCAACCGCTTCTACACGCGCCGGATCGGCGTCCTCCACGAGAAGCTCGCCGCGACGCGGTTTCGCCTGACCGAGTCGCGCCTGCTCTGGGAGCTCGCGCACCGCGAGCGCACGACCGCTGCCGAGCTGGCGCGCGACCTCGACCTCGACCCCGGCTACGTCAGCCGGCTGCTGCGCGCGTTCAAGGAACAGGAGCTGATCCGCGGCGAGCGCGGCGCCGAAGACGCGCGCCACCTCCACCTCACGCTCACCGCTGCGGGCCGGCGCGCGTTCGCACCGCTCGATCGGCAAAGCGCGGCCGACGTCGACCGGCTGCTGGGCGCGCTCGCCGACGGCGAGCAGCGGCGGCTGCTGCGTGCGATGGCGGAGATCGAGACGCTGCTCGGCGACGCCCGCAGCGCCGCGCCGTGGCTGCTGCGGCCGCCGCACGCCGGCGACATCGGCTGGGTCGTCGAGCGCCACGGCCGCGTCTACGCCGACGAATACGGCTGGGACATGCGCTTCGAGTCGCTCGTCGCGCGGATCGCCGCCGACTTCGTCGATCGCCTCGATCCGGGCAAGGAAGCGTGCTGGATCGCCGAGCGCGACGGCGCCAACGTCGGCTGCGTCTTCCTCGTCCAGGCGCGCGACGACGCGACCGGCGAGCCGGTCGCGGGATCTGCGCAGCTGCGCCTGCTCCTGGTCGAGCCCGCGGCGCGCGGCCTCGGCATCGGCGCGCGGCTCGTCGCCGAGTGCGAGCGTTTCGCGCGCCGCAGCGGCTACCGCAGGATCGTGCTCTGGACCAACAGCGTCCTCGTCGCCGCGCGCGCGATCTACGCGAAGGCCGGCTACCGCCTCGTCGCGAGCGAGCCGCACGAGAGCTTCGGCCAGCGGCTGGTCGGCGAGACGTGGGAGCTCGCGCTCGATTGACCGACGGCGCGCCGCCCACCCTTCGAGAGTGGGCCGCCGACACCGCAGAATGCCATCATCGACGCATCCGGCCCGCCCGACGCGCGGCCGACACCACCTACGGAGACGACATGCAAGGTTCGATGATGCAGCTGCCGCTGCAGATCTCTTCCCTCCTCGTTCACGCCGAGCGGCACCACCCCGAGCAGCAGGTCGTCTCGCGGCGCGTCGAGGGCGACATCCACCGCACGACGTACCGCGAGCTGGCGTCGCGGGCGCGGCGGATGGCCAACGCGCTCGCCGGGCTCGGCGTCAAGGACAGCGAGCGCGTCGCGACGCTCGCCTGGAACGGCTACCGCCACCTCGAGCTCTACTACGCGGTCTCGGGATCGGGCGCGGTGCTGCACACGCTCAATCCGCGGCTGCATCCCGACCAGGTCGTCTACATCGCCGACCACGCCGAGGACCAGGTCCTCTTCTTCGACCTCACGTTCCTGCCGCTCGTCGAGGCGATCGCCGGTCGCGTCAAGACGATCAAGCACTTCGTCGCGATGACCGACCGCGCCCACATGCCCGCCAACAGCAAGGTCCCGGGGCTGCTCTGCTACGAGGAGCTGATCGCCGGAGCGAGCGACGTCTTCGCGTGGCCGACGCTCGACGAAGGCCAGGCATCGTCGCTCTGCTACACGTCGGGCACGACGGGCAACCCGAAGGGCGTGCTCTACAGCCACCGCTCGACGGTGCTGCACACGTTCGCGATCGCCCTCCCCGACGCGCTCAGCTGCTCTTCGCAGGACTCGATCCTGCCGGTCGTGCCGATGTTCCACGTCAACGCGTGGGGGCTGCCCTACGCGGCGTGCATGATGGGCTCGAAGCTCGTCTTCCCCGGGGCGGGGCTCGACGGCAAGTCGCTCTACGAGCTCTTCGAGAGCGAGCGCGTGACGCTGTCGGCGGGCGTGCCGACGGTCTGGCAGGGGCTGCTCGCCTACGTCGAGGCGAACGACCTCGAGTTCTCGACGATGCGCCGCACCGTCATCGGCGGCTCGGCGTGCCCGCCGGCGATGATGAAGACGTTCCAGGAGCGCTACCACGTCCAGGTGCTGCACGCCTGGGGCATGACCGAGATGAGCCCGGTCGGCACCGTCGCCGCGCTCAAGGGCTCGCAGGTCGGCCTGCCGGCGGCCGAGCGCTTCGCGATCCAGTCGAAGCAGGGCCGCGCCGTCTACGGCGTCGACATGAAGATCGTCGACGCCGACGGCAAGGAGCTGCCGTGGGACGGCGAGCACTCGGGCGAGCTGATGGTGCGCGGGCCGTGGATCGTCTCGCAGTACTTCAAGGGCGAAGGCGGCGATCCGCTCGTGCGCGACGCGCAGGGCAACGGCTGGTTCCCGACCGGCGACGTCGCGACGATCGACTCGAGCGGCTTCATGCAGATCACCGACCGCTCGAAGGACGTCATCAAGTCGGGCGGCGAGTGGATCGGCTCGATCGACCTCGAGAACATCGCGATGGCGCATCCCGGCGTCGCGATGGCGGCGTGCATCGCCGCGCGCCACCAGAAGTGGGACGAGCGGCCGCTCCTGATCGTCGTCCGCAAGCCCAACGCGACGCTCACCAAGGAAGAGCTGATCGCGTTCTACGAAGGCAAGATCGCCAAGTGGTGGACGCCGGACGACGTCGTCTTCGTCGATTCGATCCCGCTCGGCGCGACCGGCAAGATGCTGAAGAACCGGCTGCGCGAGCAGTACGGCAGCCACCTGCTCGAGCGCGCCTGAGCGCCGACGTCGCCGACCGCGCGCAACCCGTGCGCTGCGCGCCGCCGTGAGCACGGCAGCGGCGTCGCGGGCGA
>DASSRF010000433.1:0-5753 GCA_035701945.1 Caldimonas sp.
CGCGACACCGAGAAGTGGCCGCCTGCGAACGAGGCGCAGAACACCATGAAGACGATGCCGGCGATCATCTTGAAGTGCTCGCTGACGATCGCGAATCCGCACAGGCTCGCGAGGATGATCGCGATGTTGCGGTAGTCGAACTCGATCGGCAGCCGCTCGACGTAGCGCGAGCGCGCGATCGTCGCGACGCCGATCAGGAACAGCAGACAGCTGACGATGAGCGGAAAGAGCCCCGGCCCGGCGCGGTCGAAGCGGCCGATCCGGTACTGCAGCGCGCCGACGCCGAAGGCGAGCGCGATGGCACAGAGGAACAGCCCGCGGAGCAGATGTCGGTTGTTCATGGCGTGGGGTTCGGTCAGCGGAGGTCGCGCGCTTGGCACGCGAGAGCACCTCGCCGAAGAGGACGAACGCGAGCCTGGACGGTGTCGCCAAACGAGCAGTAGCGCGCTTCGTCGGCGAGAAGCGCGCGTTCGTTCACGCCGCTGCCCCGCGCAATGCGGCGCGCGTCGACGCGTCGCCGGCGAGCTCGCGCCGCGCCGCCAGCCCATCGAAGCCGCGGACGACCGACCACGGCGGGCGACGCACGCCCGGCAGTACGCGGGCGCCGCTCACGTCGGCGACGGCGCGTCGCTTCGCGCGACGGACGAGATCGCCGCGAGCTGCGCGTCGAGCTCGTCGACGAAGCGCGCGAGCGTCAGCCCGGCCTGGGGCGGGTCGAGCCGCTCCTCGGGAATGCGCGTGTGGAAACGGTCCTCGAAGAGCTCCCGGTTCATGCCGCTGACGTATCGTTGCGGACAGTTATCCCATGTGCAGCCTGACTGCACGCTGACCCGCAAGTGCCGACGATGCGAATCCTCCTGGTCGAAGACGACGCCGTCCTGCACGGCGTCATCCGCAGCAGCCTGCAGGACACCGGCCACCGCGTCGACAGCGCGTGGACGCTCGAGCAGGCCGGCCACCTCTGGAACGTGCAGGGGTTCGATGCCGTCGTGCTCGACCTCAACCTGCCCGATGGCAGCGGCCTCGCCGCGCTGCGCGCGGCGCGCGCGCGCGGCGACCGCGCCGCGGTGCTCGTGCTCACGGCGCGCGACCGGATCGAGGAGCGCATCGCCGGCCTCGACGCCGGCGCCGACGACTACCTCGGCAAGCCCTTCGAGCTCGGCGAGCTCGAGGCGCGGCTGCGCGCGCTCGCGCGCCGGGTCCACGGCGCCGGCGACGTCGCCGAGGTCGGCCGCCTGCGCTTCGAGCGCAACGTCGGCCGCTTCTTCGTCGTCGGCGGCGACGCCAAGAACGAGCTCGAGCTGCCGGCGCGCGAGCACGACGTCCTCGTCCAGCTGATGACGCCGCCCGGACGCGTCGTCAGCAAGAAGGTGCTCGCCGAGAAGCTCTCGGGCTTCGACGATCACCTCGGCGCCAACGCGCTCGAGGCGTTCGTCTCGCGGCTGCGCAAGAAGCTCGTCGGCAGCGGCTCGACGATCCGGACGCTGCGCGGCCTCGGCTACCTGATCGAGCCGGAGCGCTCGCCGCATGCCTGAGGCGCGCGGGCGGCCGGATCGCTCGCTGCGCTCGCGGCTGCTCGTCGCCGTGCTGCTGCCGCTCGCGGCGACGTGGTCGATCGGCACCGCGATCGCGTTCTCGCTTTCGTGGATGTTCGCCGGCCACGCGTTCGACCGCGCCCTCCTCAACGACGCCTACGTCATCGCGGCCAGCGTCGTCGAGCGCGACGGCGCACTGCACCTCGCGCTGACGCAGCACGAAGTCGACACGGTGCTCTTCGACCGCGAGGACCGCGAGTACTTCGCCGTCGTCGACGCGGCCGGGCGCGTGGTCGCGAGCAACGTCGAGCTCGAAGCGCTCGGCGACGCGGTGCGCGCCGCCGGCATCTTCCACGACGCGACCGTCGGCGGCGAGATGGTCCGCGTCGCGACGTGGCGCGGCGAAGGCGAGCGTCCTTTCGCCGTCTTCGTCGCGCAGACGACGCACGCGCGCAAGACGCTGCTGCTCGGCCTGCTCGAGCGGTCGCTGGTGCCGCAGGCCGCGTTGCTGCTGCTGCTCGGCTGGGTGCTTTGGCGGCAGATCAGCCGCGAGCTGAAGCCCCTCGGCGAGCTGCAGCGCGCGCTCGACCGCCGCGACTCGAGCGACCTCGATCCGATCGCAGGCGAGCCGGTCTCGAGCGACGTCGAGAAGCTGCGCGACGCGGTCAACGCGCTCCTCGCGCGCGTCGGGCTCGGCGTGCAGGCGCAGCGCGAGTTCGCGGGCAACGTCGCGCACGACCTGCGCACTCCGCTCGCCGGCATCCGCGCGCTCGCCGAGTACGGGCTGGCGCAGAGCGATCCGCAGGCGTGGCGCCGCCAGCTCGAGCGGATCGTCGCGAGCGAAGAGCGGGCGAGCCGCCTCGTCGACCAGCTGCTCGCGCTCGCGCTCGCCGACGAAGCGCGCGACAGCGTCGTGCTCGCGCCGGTGCGCGTCGACGAGCTCGTGCGCGAGATCGTCGTCTCGTTCGTCGGGCGTGCCGACGCCGCCGGGGTCGACCTCGAAGCCGAGGGCCTCGACGCGCCGGTCGTCGCGATGGCGTCGCCCACCCTGCTCGAAGGCGTCCTCACCAACCTGCTCGACAACGCGCTGCGCTACGGCACCGGCGGCGCTCCGGCGACGCTGACGATCACGGTCGAGCGCCGCGACCGACGCGTCCGCATCGCGGTCACCGACACCGGACCGGGGATCGAGCCGGAGCAACGCGCCCGCATCGTCGCGCGCTGGGCGCAGGGCAGCGCCGGCGTGCAGCTCGGCGCCGGCGTCGGCCTCGGCCTGGCGATCGCGTCGCGCTGCGCGGCGGTGATGAAGGGCTCGCTGACGCTCGACGCCGGCCCGAACGGCCGCGGACTGAGCGCGGTGCTCGAGCTCGGCGAAGCCGAGCAAGGCGCAACGCCCGCGGGCGAGCCGGCGGCGACGCCGGCGAGCGCGGCTACGGAAGCTTCTCGAAGCCGAACACCGGCGGGTTCATTCCGCAGCTGACGCCGTCGTCGCCGACCTTGCCGGCCGCGTTGACGATGAACTTCGACTTCACCGTGCCGGCGATGACGAGCGGCGACCTCAGGTTGAGCCCGTTGCCGCTCGCCGGTCCGGTCGGCTGCATGAACGTGCCGCCTCCGCTTCCCGCCGACGCGTTCGTCGTCAGGTAGAGGTACACCGTGTCGGCGACGGGCGCCGCGTCGCTGCCGTTGCACGCGTTCGGCGCGCCGACCGCGTCGGGCGCCTGCGTCGTGCCGCCGTTGTCGCTGCGGCAGACGTCGGCGGTGTACTGCGTTCCCGCCGTGCACAGACCCGACGACGCGCTCGGCGTGAACTTGATCAGGTCCGACATCTTGATGATGACGCAGTTGTACGTCGCGTCGGGCGGGTTGCCGCTGCCGAGCGTCGGCGACGCGAGGAAGTCGACTTCGGTCGCAGTCGGGCTCGAGAAGACCGTCACCGGGTTCGTGCACTGCGGGCTCGTCGACAGCAGCACCGCGTAGACCTGGAGCTTGAGCGAGCTCGCGTCGAGCGCGAGCGCGGGCGCCGCGACGAGCGCGGCGGCGAAGAGCGCGAGCCGGAGCGACCGCACGATCATCGTCCTCGCCATCGATCAGCTCGCGGCGCCGATGACGGTCAGCTTGTCGGGGATCACGGTGTAGTCGTAGTTGGCGCCGCCGCCGCACGAGACGACGGCGCCGGCGAGGGCGCACGTGCAGACGAAGAGGGCGAGCAAGCGCTTCATAGCGGCTCCGGCGGACGAAGGTGCCGCGATATCGGCGCCGCGCCGCAGCGCTTGAGCCGCGCGCCGGCAAGCCGGCGGCGGCCGTGACTTGCGACCGGCCGCGTCAGCACGACGGACCGCGCTTATCCTGCTGCGCTGGAAACGACGCCATGGCCATCGACACCGGATTTCGCAACCTCGTGCCGGCGGCGCTGGCCTGCGTGCTCGCCGCCGGCGCCGGCACGGTGCTCGCTGCCGACGAGCCGCCTGGCGAGGCGCCGTCGCCGTGGGTGCTGCTGCCGACGTTCGCCAACAACCCGAAGCTCGGCACGTCGGCCGGTGTCCTCGGCGCATACATGACGAAGTTCGACCCGCAGTCGCAGCTCTCCATGTTCGGCGTCGCCGCGCAATACACGTCGACCGACTCGGCGACCGCAGGCGCGTTCGCGCGCGCTTCGTTCGGTGCCGATCGGCATCGCGTCACGGTCCTCGCGGTCGGCGGTGTCATCAAGAACGACTACGACGACTTCCTCGGCACGGGCGTGCCGCTCAAGTCGGAAGATCACCTGCGCGCGTTCGTCGGCCGCTACCTGCTGCGCGTCGACGGCGATTGGTTCGTCGGCGCGCAGGCGCTCGTCACCGACTACCAGATCGTCGGCCAGACTGCGCTCGACAACGACGTGCTGGCGCTGCTCGGACTGACCGGCTTCGAAGCGGGCGGCGTCGGCCTCGTGCTCTACCACGACTCGCGCGACATCCTCGATGCGCCCAGGCGCGGCTGGCTGTTCAACCTGAACAACGTCGCCTACCGCAAGGCGATCAAGGGCGACGACGACTTCGACGTGTACCGGGCCGACTACCGCCACTACTGGGGCCACGGCGACGGCCACGTGCTCGCCCTGCGCCAGAGCAACCAGTGGACGGTCGACGCGCCGCCGAGCGCCTTCGCCCCGGTGATGCTGCGCGGCTACACGATGGGCGAGTACCTCGGCAAGAACATGTCGTCGATCGAGGTCGAGGAGCGCTACCGCTTCGCGCCGCGCTGGACGGCCACGCTCTTCGCCGGCGTCGCCTGCCTGTACGGCGGCGGCCGCGCCTGCTCCGACTCGAAGAACGTGTTCCCGAGCGTCGGCGCCGGCGTCCAGTACGTCCTCAAGCCGGCGCAGGGAATCGTCGCCAACCTCGAATTCGCCGCCGGCAAGGACGGCAACAGCGGGCTGCTGTTCAAGATGGGCTACGCCTGGTAGCCGACGGCGCGGCGTCAGTGCGGCGGCTCGTTCAGCAGCGCAGCGCTCGTGCGCCGCATCGCCGCGAGCACGTGCTCCTGGTCGACACGCTTCAGCCGCCCGCCCTCGACGACGACCTCGCCGCCGACGATCACGGTGTCGACGTCGCTGCCGCGCGCGGCGTGGACGAGGTTGGTCGCGACCGCCTCGGGCGTCGCCGGCTGGAGGTGGAAGCGGCGCAGGTCGACGAGCGCGAGATCGGCGAGCTTGCCGACGGCGATCTCGCCGGCGTCGACGCCGACCGCGGCGGCGCCGTCGCGGGTCGCCATCGCGAGCACGTCGGTGGCCGGCAGCACGGCCGGATCGAGCGTGCTGCCCTTGTGCAGGAGCGACGCGAACTTCATGACGTCGAACATGTCGAGCCGGTTGTTCGCCTTGGCGCCGTCGGTCGCGACGCTGACGCGAACGCCCGCGGCGCGCATCGCCGGCACGGGCGCGATCCCCGAGCCGAGCTTGAGGTTCGCGTGCGGGCAGTGCGCGACGCTGCTGCCGCGGGCCGCGAGCAGCGCGATGTCGGCGTCGTCGGCCCAGACGCAGTGCGCGAGCAGCGTCTTCGGGCCGAGCGCGCCGAGCGCTTCGAGCTGCGCGATCGGCGAGCGGCCGGTGCGCGCGCGCGTGCGCTCGACGTTGTGGCGGGTCTCGGCGCAGTGCAGGTGGATGCCGGTCCCGAAGCGGCGAGCGAGCGCCGCGCCGTCGGCGATCGTCTCGTCGGCGCACGACTCGAGGTCGTG
>DASSRF010000434.1:0-2024 GCA_035701945.1 Caldimonas sp.
CGCTGCTGCCGGTGCGCGGCGCCCAGATCCGGCGCGTGGCGATGACGTACGTGCCGTAGCTCGCGCGCAGGCCGGCGGCCTGCTCCTCGTCGTGCAGCGCGTGCTGCACGGTGTAGGCCGTGAGCGCGGCGTTGAGGACGATCGCCGACTCGATCAGCGCCTCGCGGTACGTCGGCAGCTTCGCCACCTCGACGCCGAGCGTCTGCTGCAGCTTCGACGCCGACGCATGGACGACGATGAGCAGGCGGTCGAGGATCGCGCGCAGCGCGTGGTCGGCCGTCAGGCCGAGGTAGCGCGACGGGTCGAGGAAGACGTCGACCGCGGCAGACACCGCGCCGCAGCCGCTGTGGCCGAGGACGACGACGAGCTTCATGCTGCCGCCGAGGTGATCGGCGGCGTACTTGAGGCTGCCGAGGACCTCGTCGCCGAGGCCGTTGCCGGCGACGCGGACGACGAAGAGGTCGTTCGGCCCTTCGTTGAAGATCAGCTCGACGGGGACGCGCGCGTCGGAGCAGCCGAGCACCGCGGCGAACGGCTGCTGCACGGGAGCGACGCGATCGCGTGTCGCCCCGCCGAAGTCGCGCGGGTCGACGGTGATGACGCGGCGCACGGTGCCGCGGCCGACCTCGAGGCTGTCGAGCAGCGCGGCGAACGCGCGGTTGCCGTCGTCGAGCCGCTCCCGCGCCGCGTCGGCGTCCGCCGGACGCGCGCGCACGACCTTCTCGGCGTGGTAGCGGTAGGTGATCTCGACGGTCTTCATTTCGTGGCCAGGTCTTCCTCGAGGAAGCGCAGCAGCGCCTCGGTCATCGCCTCGCGCGGGTACGCGTTCTGGGTGACGAAGAGCGACGCGATCGTGTCGTGCTGGCGCGCGATCGGGACGACGAGCGCCCAGTGGTCGGCGTTGACGAAGCCGACCAGCGACGAGCCCGGGATGATCTGGTCGTAGAAGATCACCTGGCTGTCGTTGCGGCCGTCGATGCGCGCGAGCTTGTTGTAGCTGCGCTCGAGGATCGACGAGATGCGCTCCGGCTTCGGAAAGGTGACGAGCGAGTAGGTCGGCACGTCCCTCGGCAGCGGGTGTTCCGCCAGCCAGGCGCGGCGAATCGCCGGCCGCAGGCTCTCGACCGCGCCGCCGTCGCCGGCGTCGCACGCCGCGCCCGGGAAATGCTGCAGCAGCTCGGCCTGGTATTGCTCGGCGTCGTTGGCGAGCGGCGAGCCGCCGACCGCGCCCGCGGCGCTCACGACCGCGGCGATGCGCGGCCGGATCTCGGGGTAGCGGACGATCGCGTCGAGGACGTCGGGTGCGCCCTTCGAATAGCCGATCAGGACGATGCGCGCCGGCCCGCTCGCGTCCATCGCCATCACCGCGTCGCGGATCTGGCGCGCGTTGGTCGCCGTTCCCGAGAGCGCGTCGACCTTGACCGCGACGAGGTCGTAGCCGAAGCGGCGCAGGTGTGCCGCGGTCGTTCCCGCAGGAGCGAGCCACTTGGCGAAGCAGTCGTAGCCGATGCCGGGGACGATCGCGGCGACGAGCTTGCGGCGCGACTCGCCGAGGTCGACCGGCCGCGCGTTGCCCGCCGGCTCGCTGCCGACGCGCGTCAGCGCGTCGTCGCATGCGCGAAAGTCGGGCAGCTCGCGGCCGTGCGACTCGAGGACGGCGCAGTAGATCTCGCGAAAGCGCGCTCGCTTGTCGACGACGCCCGCGCTCGCTGCCGGCACGAGCACGAGCGGCGGCGTGTCGGCCGACCACGGGACGAGCGGCGTTCCGGCGCAGCCGGCGACGAGCGCCGCCACGAGGGCCGGAGCGGCCAAACGGCGAGCCGTCGCGTGCATCGCATCCTTCCAGGGACGAAGACGCTCTTCCTGCGTCCGGGCGCCGGCTAGCCTATCGGCGCGGCGGGCGTGCCTCCATTGGACTTTGGTCTCATCCCGACGGACGTCGCTTGCAGGCGCACGACGGATGCGCACACTCGCGTGCGGCGCGATGAACGAGCGAAATCGACCACCGAGGACAGCGACGCGGC
>DASSRF010000435.1:0-6118 GCA_035701945.1 Caldimonas sp.
CTCTCGCACCCGGCGGCGCGGCGGACGATCGCGCGCGCGCGTGCGCTCGTCCACGCGAGCCTGATGGAGGGCGGCGCCAACGTCGTCATCGAGGCGGTGCGCTCGGGCGTGCCGGTGCTCGCGAGCCGGATCGACGGCAACGTCGGCCTGCTCGGCATCGGCTACGACGGCTACTTTCCGGTCGGCGACGCCGCTGCGCTCGCCGCGCTGATGCGCCGCTTCTGCCACGACGACGCATTCGCCGACCAGCTGCGCGCGCAGTGCGCGCTGCGCGAGCCGATGTTCGTCCCGGCGGTCGAGCGACGCGCGGTGCGCGCGCTCGTCGCCGGCCTCCTTCCTGCAACGCGGCGCGCACGCTGAGACAATCCTGACCCCACCCGCCGACGTCCCGCCATGCCTGCCGACCTCGCTTCGCCTGCTGCCACCGCCAAGACCTCGCTGGCGCCGCCGCCGCTTCGCCTCACGAGCTTCTCGCACGGCGGCGGCTGCGGCTGCAAGATCGCTCCGGGAGTGCTCTCGGAGATCCTGAAGAACACCGTCGGCGGTCTCGTTCCGCCCGAGCTGATGGTCGGCATCGAGACGTCCGACGACGCCGCGGTCTACAAGCTCAACGACGAGCAGGCGCTCATCGCGACGACCGACTTCTTCATGCCGATCGTCGACGACCCGTTCGACTTCGGCCGCATCGCCGCGACCAACGCGATCAGCGACGTCTACGCGATGGGCGGCAAGCCCATCCTGGCGCTCGCGCTCGTCGCGATGCCGATCGACAAGCTGAGCGTCGAGCAGATCGGCCAGGTGATCCGCGGCGGCGAGTCGGTCTGCCGCCAGGCGGGGATCCCGATCGCGGGCGGCCACACGATCGATTCGGTCGAGCCGATCTACGGCCTCGTCGTGCTGGGGCTCGTTCATCCGAAGAAGGTGCGCCGCAACGCCGACGCCAGGAACGGCGACGTCCTCGTCCTCGGCAAGCCGATCGGCGTCGGCGTGCTGTCGGCGGCGCTGAAAAGGGGCGAGCTCGACGCCGCCGGCTACCAGTCGCTCGTCGAGACGACGACCCGGCTCAACACGCCCGGGGTCGCCCTCGCCGAGCTCGACGGCGTCCACGCGATCACCGACGTCACCGGCTTCGGCCTCGCCGGCCATGCGCTCGAGCTCGGCCGCGGCGCCGGCCTGGGCATCACGCTGCGCTGGTCGAAGGTGCCGATCCTGCCGGGCGTCGTCGAGATGGCGCAGAACGGCTTCGTCACCGGCGCGTCGGGACGCAACTGGGCCGGCTACGGCGTCGAGGTGCTGCTCGACAACACGCTGCCGCCCGTCGCGCGCGATCTCCTCACCGACCCGCAGACCTCTGGCGGGCTGCTCGTCAGCTGCACGCAGGAGAGCGTCAAGGACGTCGTCAAGGTGTTTCGCGAGCAGGGCTTCGATATGGCAGCGCCGATCGGCGCGATGCGAGAAGGCGTCGGCCTGCGCGTCATCCCCTGATCCGCGCCAGGCTCGCGTAGAGCGGCGCGAGACGGCCGTAGAGCGGCCGGTAGACCGCCCGATGCAGTCGGTCGTAAAGAGCCGAGCTGTCGGCGTTCGGCTGGAACCGCTGCCCGGGCCGCGCCATCGCGGCGCTCGCCGCGCCGAGGTCGGCGTGCAGGCCGGCACCGACCGCCGCAGCGATCGCGGCACCGAGCGACGCTGCCTCGGCGGTGTGCAGGCGCATCGCGGGCAAGCCGAGGACGTCGGCCAGGATCTGCGTCACCAGGTCGGACCGCGACGCGGCGCCGACGACGACGAGCTGGTCGATCGAGCGTCGCGTCGCGCGCTCGAGCAGATCGCGCCCTTCGCGCATCGCGTGCGCCTGGCCTTCGAGGATCGCGCGCGCGAGGTGCGCGCGGCCGTGCTCGGGGCCGAAGCCGATGATGCTGCCGCGCGCGTCGGCAGCAGGGTGGCGAACGCCCGGTGACCAGTGCGGCTGCAGCATCAGGCCGTCGGCGCCGGCACCGACGCTGGCGGCGAGCGCGTCGAACAGCGCTTCCGGCGCGACCCCCTGCCGCGTCGCGGCTGCACGCTCGGCCGAGCCGAACTCGTCGAGGAACCAGCGCACCATCCAGAAGCCGCACGCGGTCTGGATCTCGCTGCAGTAGCGGCCCGGGTCGGCTGCCGGATACGCGGGCGCGAACGGCAACGCTTCGACGTAGCGATCGGTCGCGATCGCAATCGAGACCGACGTGCCGGTCGAGACGCACGCGGCGCCCGGCGCGAGCCGGCTCGCCGCGAGCGCTTCGCAAGACTTGTCCGCACCTGCAGCGATGACCGCAAGCCCTTGCGGCAGGCCGGTCTGGCGTGCAGCGTCGGCGTCGACCGCCCCGAGGGGCTGCATCGACGGCACGAGCTCCGGACACTGGCGCGGTAGCAGCGCGACGGCGTTCCAGCGCCAGTCGCCCGGCTTGCACCACGCTTGGCGCCGATAGTCGAACGGCAGGTACGCGACCTGCGCGGCGACGGCATCACGGCAGCGCGCAGTCAGCCGCCAGTTCAGGAAGCCGGAGAGCAGCATCACCTTGTCGGCGCGGGCGAGCATCGCGGGCTCGTGCTCGGCCCACCAGTTGATCTCGGCTTCGCGTTGCAGATGCCGCACGACGTCGCCGACGCGCGCCGCGGCGAACAGCGCGCGCCACAGCGGCGGCAGCGGCGGCAGGCGACTCGCGCGGCGGCGATCGAGCCAGCTGATCGCCGGCGCGAGCGCACGGCCCGAAGCGTCGAGCGGCACCAGCGTGCCGCGCTGCGTCGTCACCGCCATCGCGCGAAGCGACGCCTTCAGCGCGGGGTCGGCGCGCCAGAGCGCGTGGCACGCTTCGGCGAGCGCAGCCCAGACCGCTTCGACGTCGATCTCCTTGCGGTCGGGCTGCGGCGAGCGGTACGCATCGAGCGCGACCTGCGAGCGCGCGAGCATCTCGCCGCCGGAATCGAACACGATCGCGCGAACGCTCTGGCTGCCGCAGTCGATCGCGAGGACGGCGTCGCGTCCGCGATCGTTCATCGGCCGCGGCTCGGGAACAGCAAGGCTCCTGGTTCGTCGAGAGCGCCGAAGCGCGAGCCTTCGTCGAGAACCCGACGCAGGCTCGCGGCACCGTCGGCGTCGGCAAGGGTCGCGATCTCGCGCGCGAGCGCTCGCATCTGCAGCGTCGAGCGCCGGATGCGCTCGCGGAAACGCTCGTCATCGAGACCGCGCTCGAGCAGGCTCTCGTTGAGTGCCGCGAACCACGGCAGCGACGCCTGGTCGAGCATCGTCGCCGGGTTGGCGATCGCGTCGCGCGGGCGCGCCGCCGACCAAGCGCGCAGCAGCGCCTGCACCTCGCGGTTGAGCGCCTGGCAGTGCGCGAGCTCGTCGCGCAGCGCCGAGAACGAAGCCAGGTCGCCCATCCGGCGCTGGAAGAAGAACTGGGCGAGGATGCCCCAGTAGTACGTGTAGTCCCAGATCACCTTCGCCGGCAGCGCCTCGGCGTCGCCGAAGATCGGGTACTGGCCCTCGTAGAGCGCGAGCGTGCTCTCGTAGAACGAGTGGAAGATCTGGTCGAAGATCGCCGCGTGCGCGTCGATCGGCCGGCCGCCGCGGTCGCGCGCGACGAGCTCGCAGATGTAGGTGTTGGCGATCGCGATGAAGTCGCTGCCGGGCGAATAGAACGGATCGAGGAAGAGCCCGGCCTCGCCGGTGATCGCCCAGCGCTCGCCCGAGAAGAGCTGGCGGCAGCCGTACGAGAAGCGGCGCAGGAACGCGAAGTCCTGCAGCCGGTCGCGCTTGCCGTCGAGCGCTTCGAACAGGCGCGGCTGGCGCACCGCGAGCCAGTCCATCGCCTTCGCGAAGGTGTTCATCGTCGCGAGCGGATGGAGCGCCGCGTCGGCGACGATGCCGACCGAGTGCGATCCCGAGGCGAGCGGGATCAGCCAGACCCAGTAGCCGTCGCCGACGAGGTGGTTGGTCGACAGCCAGCGCGCCTGCGGCGTGCAGCGCGCGCGCCATTCGGGGTCGTCGCTCCAGTCGTCGATCGCGATCCGCTCGGCGATGCGGAACCACGCGGCGTTCGCCTCATGGCCGTTGGCTTCGGCGAGCTCGCGCTTCTTCTTGATGAGCCCGGCGCGGCCGCACGCGTCGATCAGCCAGCGCGAGCGCGCCTCGCGCATCGCCCCGCCGGCACGAAACACGATGCGGTGCTCGTCGGCCTTCGACGGCGCGAGCGTCAGGTCGAGCACGGTCGCGCCGAACGCGACCGCGATGCCGCGCCGGACCGCCTCCTCGCCGAGGAAGTTCTCGAACACGCCGCGGTCGATCTGGTAGCTCGGCACCGCGAGCGGCCGGCTCGCGCCGAGCTCGGTGACGCGGTCGACGGCGCTGCTCGCGTCGGAGAAGAAGAAGCGAAAGCCGAACTTCTTCAGCTGCGCCGTCTCGAGGTGGTGCGAGAGGCCGAGGACGTTGGCGAAGTAGTCCGCGCCGATCTCGACGGTCGACTCGCCGACCTTGTGCGCCGCGACCGGCACCGGATGGACGCGCCGCTCGACGACGAGGATGTCGAGCGACGGCGACGACTGCTTCAGCTGCAGCGCGAGCGTCAGCCCGGCGAGGCCGCCTCCTGCGATGACGACGTCGTGGCGGGCGATCGCGCTCGCGCTGCTCAAGGCCGCGCCTCCGCTGCGACGAGCTCGTGCGCCACGAGGCGCAGCGCGAGCGAAGGCCCGAGCGGCAGCGCCAGCGTCGCGTCGTCGCGATCGAGGTTCGCGATCGTCTCGAGAACCGGCAACGCACCCGCCATCGCGTTGCCGGCGAGCGCCAGCGCCGCGGGCGAGCGCGGCGCGGGGTTGGCGACCGTCGCGTGCGCGAGCTGCCAGTCGAGCACGGCGATGCTGCCCGCGCCTGCGCGCGGCGCGAGCACCAGCGCGCACGCGAGCAGGCCGGCGCTGTCGACGACGCTGGCGAGCGCGCCGCTCGCCTCGACGTCGAACGCGACCAGCAGCACCGCGCGGTCGTCGGCGCTGCACTGGCACGCCGCTTCGAGCAGCCCGGCGGCGAAGCTGGCGTCGAACGCGGTCAGCGCGGTGCTCGTCTCGTGGCAACCGGTCGCCATCGTCCAGTAGCCGGCGGCGGCGTTGTGGACCGAGTTGTGGAACCTGGTCGGCGAGATCATCGTCGGCGCGCTCGCGAGCGTCGCGCACATGTAGTCGCTGATCGCGAGGTCGCCGTGCGTCGACGTGAAGACCGACGGCAACGCCGCCGGGTCGCGACCCGAGGCGCGCACGGCCGCCGCGGCAACCTCGAGCGCGAGCGCGACGGTGTCGGGCGCGCGCCGGCGCTCGGCGGCGGCGAGCAGCTCGGGCGCGGGCCGCCTCGCGGGCGCGGCGAGCGGCGCCTGCTCGCCGCGGAACGCCGCGCGCGCGTGCGGCCAGCCGGGCAGCGTCGGCGCCCAGAACGCGACCGCGTCGACGGCGAAGCTGCCGTGCCCTGGCGCTGTGCTCATCGCCGCCGCGCGGCGTCGGCGTCGCCGAAGACGAGGACGCAGTTGTTGCCGCCGAAGCCGAACGAATTGCTGAGCGCGACGCGCACCGGTGCCGCCGCGCCGGCGGTGCGCAGCTGCGGACCGCAGACCGAATCGAGGACGCGCGTGTTGACGGTGCCCGGCCGGAAGCCGTGCTCGATCGCGAGCAGGCTCGCCACCGCCTCGACGATGCCGGCGGCGCCGAGCGTGTGGCCGGTGATGCCCTTCGTCGAGCTCGCGTGCGTCGTCGCCGGGAAGCGGCGCGCGATCAGCTTCGCCTCGACCTCGTCGTTCTTCGCGCTCGCGGTGCCGTGCAGGTTGATGTGCTCGACCGCTCCGGCGTCGATGCCGGCGCGTGCCAGCGCGTCGTCGAGCGCGCGCTCGGCGCCGACCCCTTCGGGGTGCGGCGTCGACATGTGGTGGGCGTCGCTCGATTCGCCGTAGCCGAGCAGGCGCGGCGAGCGGCCGTCGCGGCGGTCGTCGCGCTCGAGCAGCGCGAAGCCGGCGGCCTCGCCGATGCTGATTCCCGAGCGCTCGGCGTCGAACGGCCGGCACGGCTCGGGCGAGACCAGCTGCAGCGCGTTGAAGCCGAACAGCAC
>DASSRF010000436.1:0-4741 GCA_035701945.1 Caldimonas sp.
AGGCGTCCTTGCCGGGCGGCAGGTTGGCGGGCGAGAGCATCAGCTGCGGCGTCTTGCCTTCGGAGCAGACGTCCGCCATCGCGATCGCGACCGGCGTCGTCACCGAGCCGACGACGAGGTCGACGTGGTCCTCGCTGATGAACTTGCGCGTGTTCTGCACCCCCTTGGTCGGATCGGTGCCGTCGTCGAGGACGATGACGTTGAGCTTCTCGCCCCCGATCTCCTTCGGCCAGAGCGCGATGCCGTTCTTGGTCGGGATCCCGAGCGCCGAGGTCGGGCCGGTGAGCGAGATGCTGACGCCGATCGTCAGGTCGGCGAGCGCGCTCGGCGCGAAACCCGCGCCGGCCGCGGCGGCAACGGCGAGCGTCAGCAGTCGGATCGTCTTTCTCATGCGATGTCTCCTGTGGTGGATCGAAAGCGTCGTCATTCGCACAGGGCGCGAATGTCGTCGGGGATGGGGATCGCGCGCAGGCGGTCTGGGTTGTCGGCGTCGCGGCGGACGAAGGCGCGCGTCTCGCGGCCCTCGCAGATCAGCGTGTCGCCGCGGGTGACGCGGTGGTGCTGGATGAAGACCTTGGCCCGCCATTCGGCGACGTGGGTCGCGATCGAGAGCTCCTCGGCATAGGTCGCCGCGGTGACGAACCGCGTCGAGATCTCGAGCAGCGGCGCGCCGACGATGCCGCGCGTCTTCACCAGCTCGCGCCACGGCGGCACGCCGCACTGGATGAAGAACGAGAGCGACGCGGCGTCGATCCAGCGCTGGAAGTTCGGATAGAAGACGATCCCGGCCGGGTCGCAGTCGCCGAACTCGATCCTCACGCGGTATTGCGTCGTGCGCGCCATCGCCGACCTCAGACGGCGCGCGGCACGAGGACGTCGCCGCCGCCGGCGTAGAGCCGCTCGACGTCGGCGGCGCGGTGCGTCAGCACGGCGCGCTGGTTGATCGAGCCCTTGTCGGTGATCTCGCCCTTGTCGATCGACGGCGGCTCGACGAGGACGAGCGCGCGCGCGACGCGCGTCGCGCTGCCGGTGCCGGTCGCCCAGAGGCCGTCGACGAGGCGCTGGAAGAACGCGCGCACGCGCTCGTCGGCGAGCACCGAAGCGAGCGGCACGTCGGCGTCGGCGTTCGCGAACGCGCGGCACGCGTCGGGTCGCGGGAAGAGCAGGATGCCGATGTCGTCGCGGTTCATGCCTGCGATGACGACGTCCTGCACGAGCGGGTCGCCGGCGGCGATGATCTTGGCGCGCAGCGGCCCGACCGAGACGAACGTCCCGGTCGAGAGCTTGAAGTCCTCGGCGATGCGGCCGTCGAAGGCGAAGCCGAGCTCGGGCCGCGCCGGATCCATCGGCCGCGCCGCGTCGCCGCTGCAGTAGAAGCCTTCGTCGTCGAAGTGCTCCGCGGTCTGCTCGGGCGCACGCCAGTAGCCCGGCGTCACGTTCGGCCCTCGATAGCGCACCTCGTGCTTGTCGCCGGTCGGCACCAGCTTGACCTCGACTCCGGGCGCCGGCAGGCCGACGTGGCCCGACTTGACCTCGTGGGCGTTGGCGCAGATCGCGAACGGCGCGGTCTCGGTCATGCCGAGCCCGGTGAGCATGCGGATCCGCTCGCCGCATTCGGCTTCGGCGACGCGGTCGAGCTTGTCCCAGACCGGCTGCGCGAGACCGGCGCCGGAGAAGAAGAACATGCGGACGCGGCTGAAGAAGGTCTTGCGCAGGAGCGGGTCGACCTCGAGCGCGTTGGCGATCTCCTCGAATCCTTTCGGCACGTTGAAGTAGATCGTCGGCGCGATCTCGCGCAGGTTGCGCAGCGTCTCGCCGATCAGCGCCGGCGTCGGCTTGCCTTCGTCGATGTAGAGCGTGCCGCCGTTGTAGACGACGATGCCGATGTTGTGGTTGCCGCCGAACGTGTGGTTCCACGGCAGCCAGTCGACGAGCACCGGCGGCTCCTCGGCGAGGTGGCGAAAGCACTGGCGGATCATCTGCTGGTTGGCGCACAGCATCCGCTGCGTGTTGATGACGCCCTTGGGCAGCTTGGTCGAGCCCGAGGTGAAGAGGAACTTGGCGATCGTGTCGGCGCCGACCTTCGCGTGCGCTGCGTCGACCGCGGCCGTCGGCGCGGTCGCGACGAGGTCTGCGAACGCGGTCGCGGCGCGGTCCCCGAGCGCGCCCTCGGTGAGCACGACCTCGGTCTCGCGCGGCACGACGGCGGCGATCGCCTTCGCGTAGCGCGCGTCGCTCGCGAAGACGAGGCCCGGCGTCAGCATGCCGACGATGTGGCGAAGCTTGCCGAAGTCCTGCGACACGAGCGAGTACGCGGGCGACACCGGCGCGAACGGGACGCCGGCGAGCATCGCGCCGAGCGTGAGGAGGAGATGCTCGATGTCGTTGTCGGAGAGGATCACGACGGGCCGGTCGGGCGAGACGTCGCGCTCGAGCAGCGCCTGCGCGATCGCGCGAGCGCTCTGCACCGCGTCGCGCCAGCTCACCCGACGCCAGTCGCCGCCGCGGACGCGCTTGGCGACGAGCGTGCGCTCGGGAGCGCGCTCGGCCCACTCGAGGAGGCGATCGGTGATCCGCGCCGGGTACTCGCCGAGCGGCTCGCGCGAGACGACGAGCGTCGAGCCGTCGGCGCGCCGCTCGAACGTCGCCTCGAGCGAGCCGCCGAGCGCGAGCGACCGGTAGCGGGGCGCGCGCGCGCCCGCGTCGTTGCCGGCCGCCGCCGCGCTCACGTCTTCTTCACCTTTGCGGCACGGCCTTCGAGGAAGGCGCGGACGCGCACCTTCGCCGCTTCGTCGCCGGAGGCGATCGCCGCCATCAGCGACTCGACGAAGAGGCCCTCGTCCTGCGCCATGTCGGCGATCCGCGGCAGCGCGTGCATGACCGCGAAGTTCGACAACGGCGCGTTGGCGGCGATCCGCTCGGCGAGCGCGAACGCCTTGGCCAGGCCTTCGCCGGGCTGGACCAAGTAGTGCGAGATGCCGATCGCGTGGCCCTCGTGGGCGTCGTAGACGCGGCCGGTGAGCATCATGTCGGTCATCCGCGCCGCGCCGATCAGGCGCGGGATGCGCGCCGAGCCGCCGCCGCCGACGAAGAGACCGCGCTGCCCCTCGGGCAGACCGTAGAACGCGCTCGACTCGGCGACGCGGACGTGGCACGACGCCGCGAGCTCGAGGCCGCCGCCGACGACGGCGCCGTGCAGCACCGCGACGACGGGCACCTTGCCGAACTGCACGCGCTCGAACGCTGCGTGCCACGACCGCGAGTGGACGATGCCCTCGGCGACGCTGCGCTCGCTCACCTCGGCGAGGTCGAGGCCTGCGCAGAAGTGGTCGCCTTCGCCGCTCAGCACGACGGCACGCGCGGCGTCGGGCAGATTGACGAAGCACGTGTGCAGCTGCGCGACGAGCGCGTCGCTGACGGCGTTGCGCTTGGCCGGACGGTCGAGGCGCACGTGCACGACGGCGCCGCGCAGCTCGATCTTCAGCAGGTCGAGCGAAGCAAGCGTCGCGGGCAACTGAGCGCCCGCCGCCGAGGCGAGTTCCGGCTTGCTCATTGATTAAGAAGATTAAACAGCAAAGTGTGAGCGCGGGCGCCGTCGTTGGAAAGCTTACCTAGGGAAAACGCGTATCGGTGCCACGTTGAATGATTATCCATCATAACCAAAAATGACATCATCGGAGCCACGCCGGGAAGGCGGATTGCCAAGCGGAGCTTCGCCGTCCCGGCCATCTGTTGGAGCGATGCCATGTCCCATCCCTGTTCTCGGCGACCGATCGCCTTGGCCGTCGCCGCGGCCGCCGTGCTCGCCGCGTGCGGCGGCGACGACGCTCCGGGCACGATCCCGCAGCTCGCGCCGGCGACCGGTGCGAGCCTCGCGTCGTGCAGCGACCTGACGACCAAGCTGACCTTCGCCAGCACGACCTTCACCGCGGCGAGCGCGGTCGCCGCCGGCGGCCTCAAGGTCGGCGGCAAAGACATCCCGGCGCATTGCGTCGTCACCGGCAGGATGTTCGACCGCGTCAGCACGGTCGACGGCAAGAGTTACGCGATCGGCTTCGAGATGCGGCTGCCGAACGCATGGAACGGCCGTTTCTTCTACCAGGCCAACGGCGGCACCGACGGCAGCGTCGCGACCGCCAACGGGGTGTTCGGCGGCGGCCCGGTGACGAGCGCGCTCGCGCAGGGCTTCGCCGTCCTCAGCTCGGACGCCGGTCACAACGCAGCGCAGAACCCGACCTTCGGCATCGACCCGCAGGCGCGGCTCGACTATGGCTATCAGGCCGTCGGCAAGCTCACGCCGATGGCCAAGTCGGTCATCCAGACCGCGTACGGCAAGGGCGCCGACCGCTCGTACTTCGGCGGCTGCTCCAATGGCGGACGCCACACGATGGTCGCGGCGGTGCGCTACGCCGACCAGTACGACGGCTTCGTCGCCGGCGACCCCGGCTTTCGCCTGCCGCTCGCCGCGGTCGCGAACATCACCGCGTTCCAGGCGTACAACACGGTCGCGACGACTCCGAACGATCCGTCGACCGGCTACACCGCCGCCGAGCAGGCGACGGTCGCCGCCGCTGTGCTCGCGAAGTGCGATGCGCTCGACGGCGCCACCGACGGCCTCGTCCAGGACACCAAGGCGTGCCAGGCCGCGTTCGATCTGAACCGCGACGTTGCGACGTGCACCGGCGCACGCGACGGCACATGTCTCACCGCCGCGCAGAAGACCGTGATCGGGCAGCGCTTT
>DASSRF010000437.1:0-3943 GCA_035701945.1 Caldimonas sp.
CCCGCCGGCGGACCTCGCCGCGCGCCCGGATGCCGAGCCGCGCATCGAGTCGATCCGCAGCGGCGGCGCCAACAAGCCGTACCAGGTGCAGGGCAGGACCTACGTCCCGGAGACGCGCGACGTGCCGTTTCGCGAGCGCGGTCTGGCGTCGTGGTACGGCCGCAAGTTCCACGGCAGGATGACGTCGAGCGGCGAGCCGTACGACATGTACGCGATGACGGCCGCGCACCCGACGCTGCCGATCCCGAGCTATGCGCGGATCCGCAACCCGGCCAACGGGCGCGAGGTCATCGTTCGCGTCAACGACCGCGGCCCGTTCGTTTCCGGCCGCATCGTCGACCTCAGCTACACCGCGGCGCTCAAGCTCGACCTGCTGCGCGGAGTCGCTCCGGTCGAGCTCGAGCGGATCACCTTCGACGACATCCGCACCGGCGCCTGGCGGGGCAATCGCGCGCCGCGCAACGACGTCGATCCGGCGGCGGTGCAGCTGGCCGCCACGACGTCGGCTGCCGCGACGCCGCCGGCGCCGAGCGCCGCTGCAGCCGCGACCCCCGCTGTCCAGTCGGCATCGCCTGCGACGGCGGTGCCGACGCAGGACGTCGCGCTCGTCGCCGCGACTTCGGCAGCCGTCGACGCCGGCCGCTTCTGGATCCAGCTCGGCGCGTTTCGCGCGCGCGACGGCGCCGAGACGTTTCGCAGCCAGCTCGGCAGCGACGCGGCGGCGCGCTGGCTCGAGCCGCTGCTCGTGATCGTCGGCGAGAGCGCGCCGTATCGCGTCCAGGCGGGTCCGTACCGAAGCCGCGACGAGGCCGACGAAGCGGCGCAGCGTGCGCGCTCGGCGCTCGCGATCGTCCCGGTCGTCGTCGAGCGGCGATGACGGCGCCGACCCGCGCAGCGGCGGCGCGGCCGCGCCAGGCGATCGTCTTCACCGGGCACATGGTCGATGCTCCCGATCGGCCGGTGCCGCGCTTCCCGCCGCGTCTCGTCGCCGCCGCGGCGCGCGAGATCGACGCCGCGCTCGCTGCGATCGACGCCGGCGCGAGCGACGTCGCCTTCACCGAAGGCGCGGCGGGCGGCGACCTCCTCTTCGCCGAGGCGTGCCTCGCCCGCGGCGTGCCGCTCACGCTGCTGCTGCCGCTCGCCGAGGACGAGTTCGTCCGTCGCTCGCTCCTGCCGGTGAGCGACGGCGACGCATGGCACGCGCGCTACCGCGCCGTCGTTGCGCGCCTCGCGGTCGCACCCCGCGAAGCGCCGCGCGAGCTCGGCGCGCTCGCTGCCGGCGAAGATCCGTTCGTTCGCGGCAACCTCTGGCTGCTCGCGAGCGCGCGCGCCGCCGACGCCGAGCGGCTGTGCTGCATCTGCCTGTGGGACGGCGGCGGCGGCGACGGCCCGGGCGGTACGCGCCATCTCGTCGAGGCGGTGCGCGCCGCCGGCGGCGACGTGATCCGCATCGACACACGCGCGCTCTGAGCCCTTCACCAGTCGAAGGGATGTCGCGCGGCGGATGCCGATGCTGCAATCCGGCCCGGCGCGCGCTTGCCTCGGCCGCTCGCGCCAACGATGATCGGCCCCGTCGCACGCGGACGACGCACCCACACGGAGAGCGAGCATGGCCAAGAGCGCTGCCAGGAAGAAGGCAAGCGGAAAGACGAAGACGAAGAAGAGGACGTTGCCGGCCACGAAGGCGAAGGCACTGTCGCTGAACATCGGGCTGAACGGCGTCAGCCCGGCCGCGTACGCGGGCTGGGACGGCCCGCTCGCGGCATGCGAGTTCGACGCCCGCGACATGGCGGCGCTCGCGCAGAAGGCGGGGATGCAGCCGACCGTGCTGATGACGAAGAAGGCGACCCGCGCCGCCGTCCTCGGCGCGATGCGCAGCGCGGCCAAGGAGCTGAAGAGCGGCGACCTGTTCTTTCTCAGCTACTCCGGACACGGCGGCCAGGTCCCCGACGTCAGCGGCGACGAGGACGACAAGAAGGACGAGACGTGGTGCCTCTACGACGGCCAGCTGATCGACGACGAGCTCTACTTCGAGCTCAGCCGGTTCGCCGCCGGCGTCCGCATCCTCGTCGTCTCCGACAGCTGCCACAGCGGCACGGTGACGCGCGAGGCGCTGATGCCACCGTCGACGATCCCGTCGCAGCGGCCCAAGCTCATGCCCGACGCGGTGGCGATGCGCGTCTACCGCGAGCACCAGAAGTTCTACGACGAGCTGCAGCTCGACGTCGCCAAGGCCGCCGGCAAGCGCCCGGTCGATCCCGACGCGGCGATCGCGCAGGTCGCGCAGAGCGGGAGGCTGTCGGCGATCGTCAAGAAGTTCGACCCGGCGGTGATCCTCATCTCGGGTTGCCAGGACAACCAGACGTCGATGGACGGCGAGCACAACGGCGCGTTCACCGAGCAGCTGCTCAAGGTCTGGAACCAGGGGACCTTCCAGGGCAACTACGCCAACTTCCACGCCCGCATCCGCGCGCGCATGCCGGCGACGCAGTCGCCGAACCTGTTCACGCTCGGCGCGGCCGGGCCGTTCCTCGCGCAGGAACCCTTCACCGTCTGAGCGAGCGCGCGATCACGCGTGCCGGCGACCTCGCCAGTGCGCGATCGCGGCCCGGGAGCGTCCATGGCGAGCGGCAGCAGCACGAACGACATCACCTTCATCGTTCCCGGACGGGCGCACGACGCCGCGCCCGCCGCCACGCGCGGCGCCGTCAAGGCGAACGTTCGCGTCGGCACCGAGCGCGGCGACGGCGAGCCGGTGCGCGTCGCCGCGCGGCCCGGCCGCGACGTCGTCGTCCTCGAGATCGCCAACGGGCCGACGCTCGTCCTGCATCCCGCCGCCGCGCGCGACCTGATGCTCGCGCAAAGCGCGTCGGTGACGCGCTCCGCGCTCGCCGGGACGCGCGGCAAGCCGAGCGAAATCCTGGTCCCGGCGCAGCTCGGCTGGCCCGGGCTCGAAGCGGAGGCGACGCGCGGGACGACGCGCGGCTGGCTCGGCCAGGCCCTGCTCACGGGATTCCAGGTGCTGACCGGCGACGCGCTCGATCCCGCCGCCAAGCTCGCTGCCGCCGTCGTCACGAAGAAGGTCGACGGCCAGGTCGACGCCGGCGTCTACCGCCTCGCCGCCGGTTCGCTCGCGTCGCTGAAGGGCAGCGGCGCGAAGCTCGACACCGTGCCGGCCGCTGCCGACGGCGGCCCGCTCCTCGTCTTCGTGCACGGCACGTTCTCGGACACGGTCGGCACGTTCGGCAAGCTCTGGACGTTGCACAGCGCGACCGTTCGCCAGCTGTTCGAGAGCTACGGCGACCGCGTCTACGCGCTGGATCATCCGACGCTCGGCACGAGCCCGATCGGCAACGCGCTCGCGCTCGTGCGCGCGTTGCCCGCGGGCGCGCGCATCCACCTCGTCACGCACTCGCGCGGCGGCCTCGTCGCCGAGGCCGTCGCGCGCGCCTGCGCCGGCGGCAACGCGATCGGCGACGACGTGCTCGCGCTGTTCGCCGGCGACGGCTTCGAGCAGCACCGCAGCGACCTGCGCGCGCTCGCCAAGGAAGCGAAGGCGAAGGCGATCCGGTGCGAGCGCGTCGTCCGCGTCGGTTGCCCGGCGCGCGGCACGCTGCTCGCATCGAAGCGGCTCGATGCGTATCTCTCGATCCTGACCTGGTGTCTCGGCCTGGCGAGCATTCCGGTCGCCGCCGAGGTCGTCGACTTCCTGCACGAGGTCGCGCGCCGCCGCTCCGAGCCCGCCGAGCTGCCCGGGCTCGAAGCGATGACCCCCGAGAGCCCGGTGATCCGGTGGCTGAACAACGCCGCCGAGACGATCCCCGGCGAGCTGCGCGTCGTCGCCGGCGACATGGAAGGCGACTCGATCGGCTCGTGGGTCAAGACGCTGCTCTCCGACGCGTTCTACTGGACCGACAACGACCTCGTCGTGCAGACGCGCTCG
>DASSRF010000438.1:0-6980 GCA_035701945.1 Caldimonas sp.
CAGCCGAGGCCGAACGCGGCGAGCACGACGAAGACCATCGGCGCGCGCCACTCGGCGCCGAAGAACCAGCGCACCTGCGCCTCGTGCTGGTTGTTGAGCGCGAAGGCGAAGAGCGTGAAGAAGACGGCGATGCGGACGAGCCAGACGATCGTTCTCATCGCCCGCGGCTGCTCACTTGTCGGCCGCAGCGCCCCCGGCGCCTTTCGCCGGCGCGTCGGCTGCGCGCAGCGCGCCGACGCGGCTGTCGACCGCCTCGCGCAGCGCCTTGCCGGGCGTGAAGTGCGGGACGAGCTTCTCGGAGATCACGACCTGCTCGCCCGAGCGAGGATTGCGGCCGAGGCGAGGCGGCCGCCGGTTGATCGAGAAGCTGCCGAAGCCGCGGATCTCGATGCGATGGCCCTTGGCGAGCGCCGCGGCCATCGCGTCGAGGATCGTCTTCACTGCGAACTCGGTGTCGCGATGCGTCAGCTGGCCGAAGCGCTCGGCCAGCTGGACCACGAGGTCGGACCTCGTCATGCCGAACGCCCGTTATTCGGGCTTGTTGTCGAGCTTGGCGCGCAGCAGCGCGCCGAGGCTGGTCGTGCCGGCGGTCTCGCGCTCGTTGGTCTGCGCCAGGCGCTGCATCGCCTCCTGCTGGTCGGCACTGTCCTTGGCCTTGATCGAGAGCTGGATCGAGCGCGCCTTGCGGTCGACGTTGATGACGATCGCGGTGACCTCGTCGCCCTCCTTCAGCACGTTGCGCGCGTCCTCGACGCGGTCGCGGCTGATCTCCGAGGCGCGCAGGTAGCCGACGACGTCGCTCGTCAGCTGCACCTCGGCGCCGCGCGGATCGACCGAGACGACCTTGCCGGTCACGGTCGCGCCGCGGTCGTTGACGGCGACGAAGCTCGTGAACGGATCGCTGTCGAGCTGCTTGATGCCGAGCGAGATGCGCTCGCGGTCGACGTCGACGGCGAGCACGACCGCCTCGACCTCCTGGCCCTTCTTGTAGTTGCGCACCGCCTGCTCGCCGGGCTCGTTCCACGACAGGTCCGACAGGTGCACGAGGCCGTCGATGCCGGCGGCGAGGCCGACGAAGACGCCGAAGTCGGTGATCGACTTGACCGGGCCCTTGACGCGGTCGCCGCGCTGCACGGTCGAGCTGAACTCCTCCCACGGGTTCGGCTTGCACTGCTTCATGCCGAGCGAGATGCGGCGCTTCTCCTCGTCGATCTCGAGGACCATGACCTCGACTTCCTCGCCGAGCGAGACCATCTTCGAAGGCGCGACGTTCTTGTTCGTCCAGTCCATCTCGGAGACGTGGACGAGGCCCTCGATGCCCGGCTCGATTTCGACGAACGCGCCGTAGTCGGCGATGTTGGTGACCTTGCCGAACAGGCGCGTGCCCTGCGGGTAACGGCGCGAGACGCCGAGCCACGGGTCGTCGCCGAGCTGCTTGATGCCGAGCGAGACGCGGTTCTTCTCGGCGTCGAACTTGAGCACCTTGGCGTCGAGCTCCTGGCCGACCTGGACGACCTCGCTCGGATGGCGGACGCGCCGCCATGCCATGTCGGTGATGTGCAGCAGCCCGTCGATGCCGCCGAGGTCGACGAACGCGCCGTACTCGGTGATGTTCTTGACCACGCCGTGGACGATCGCGCCCTCGCGCAGCGTCTCCATCAGCTTGGCGCGCTCCTCGCCCATCGAGGCCTCGACGACGGCGCGGCGCGACAGCACGACGTTGTTCCTCTTGCGGTCGAGCTTGATGACCTTGAACTCCATCGTCTTGCCCTCGAACGGGCTCATGTCCTTGACCGGACGCGTGTCGAGCAGCGAGCCGGGCAGGAACGCGCGGATGCCGTTGACGAGGACGGTGAGGCCGCCCTTGACCTTGCCGTTGACGGTGCCGGTGACGAACTCGCCCGACTCGAGCGAGTTCTCGAGCGCGAGCCACGACGCGAGGCGCTTGGCCTTGTCGCGCGAGAGGATGGTGTCGCCGTAGCCGTTCTCGACGGCGTCGATCGCGACCGAGACGAAGTCGCCGGGCTGGACCTCGAGCTCGCCCTGGTCGTTCTTGAACTCGTCGATCGGGACGTACGCTTCCGACTTGAGGCCGGCGTTGACGACGACGAAGTTGTGCTCGACGCGGACGACTTCCGCGGTGATCACCTCGCCGCTGCGCATCTCGGCTTTCTTCAGCGAATCCTCGAACATCGCGGCGAAGGATTCGGGCGCGGACGACGTGGCGACTTGAGCTTGTGGCATGTGACTTGAATTCCGTGCGGCGTTCACCGCGGGTTGTGTTGATGGATCCGACGCTTCGGTGTGCCAGGAGGCACGAGGCGGGAAAGCGGCGGGGCCGGTTCGGCCTTCAGACCTGCGGTCGGTCGAAAGGCCGGCGTTCCTCCCAGGCTTCGAGCACTGCTTCGACCGAAGCTTCGATCGAGAGCGCGGAGTTGTCCAGGAGGAACGCTCCTTCGGCCGGCTTCAAGGGCGAGACGCTGCGCTGGATGTCGCGCGCGTCGCGCGCTTGGAGATCGGCGCGAAGACCGTCGATGTTAGCCGAAATCCCCTTTGAAATCAATTGGTTGTACCTTCGTTCGGCGCGCTCGGCGGCGCCCGCCGTGAGGAAGACCTTGAGCGCGGCGTCGGGGAAGACGACCGTGCCCATGTCGCGGCCGTCGGCGACGAGCCCGGGCAGGCGGCGAAACGCCGTCTGCACGCCGAGCACCGCGGTGCGGACCTTGGGCCACGCCGACAGGCGCGACGCCATCGCGCCGACCGCCTCGAGGCGGAGCAGGTCGCTGACGTCGGCGCCGGCGAGGAACGTCCGTCCGCCCTCGAAGCGCAGCTCCATCGCGAGCGCGAGCGCCTCGAGCGCCGCTTCGTCGTCGGCGTCGACTCCGGCCTGCAGCGCGGCGATCGCGACGGCGCGGTAGACGGCGCCCGAGTCGAGCAGGACGTAGCCGAGCGCGGCCGCGACCCCGCTCGCGAGCGTTCCCTTGCCCGATGCCGTCGGGCCGTCGATAGTGAGCACCGGGATGTCTTCGGTCCGCGCCTGCGCGACCGCGAACAGCGCCTCGAAGTAGCCGGGCCACGTCTTGCCGACGCAGCGCGGGTCGGCGATGCGGATCGAGCAGCCGGCGCCGACGCCTGGCACGCCGTTGAACGCCGCGAGCGCCATCGCCATCGCCATCCGATGGTCGTCGTAGGTCGCGATCGCCGCCGACCGCCACCGCTTCGGCGGCGTGATCGCGAGGCTGTCGTCGCCTTCGACGACGTCGGCGCCGAGCTTGCGCAGCTCGCTCGCCATCGCGGCGAGGCGGTCGGTCTCCTTGACGCGCCAGCTGCCGATGTTGGCGAGCCGCGACGTGCCGTCTGCGAAGAGCGCGAGCGCGGCGAGCGTCATCGCGGCGTCGGGGATGTGGTTGCAGTCGAGCGCGATCGGCGCGAGCGGGAAGCGGCCGCGCCGCACGACGAGCGCGTGCGGCTCGGCGTCGACCTCGGCGCCCATCGCGCGGACGGCGTCGACGAACGCGACGTCGCCCTGGATCGAGTCGCTGCCGACGCCTTCGACGCGCAGGCCGCCGGAGCCGGCGGCGATCGCGCCGGCGGCGATGAAGTACGACGCCGACGACGCGTCGCCCTCGACGACGTACTGTCCGGGCGAGCGCAGACCGTCGCGAGCGGCGACGTGGAATCGCTTCCAGCCGTCGCGCGTCACGGCGACGCCGAAGCGCTCGAGCAGGCGCAGGGTGATGTCGACGTAGGGCTTCGAGATCAGCTCGCCCGCGACCTCGACCGTCGCGCCGGCGGCGCCTGCGCGCAGCGGCAGCGCGAGCAGGAGGGCAGTCAGGAACTGGCTCGACACCTCGCCGCCGACGACGATCGGACGGTCGAGCGCGAGCGCCGCCGGCGCGGCGCGGATCGCGAGCGGCGGGAATCCGCGCTGGCCGAGCTCGTCGATCGCGCAGCCGATCGAGCGCAGCGCGTCGACGAGATCGCCGATCGGGCGCTCGTGCATCCGCGGCGTGCCGCGCAGCTCGAAGCGCGCGTCGCTGCTGGCGGCGAGCGCGAGCGCGGCGACGAGCGGCCGCATCGCGGTTCCGGCGTTGCCGAGCCAGAGCGTCGACTGCTGCGCGAGCGGGCGGCCGCCGAGACCGTGGACGACGATCGCGTTCGCGTCGCCTTCGAGGCGGCAGCCGAGCTGCTTCAGCGCCTCGAGCATCACCTGCGTGTCGTCGGAGTGCAGCAGGCCGGTGATCGTCGTCGTTCCCGACGCGAAGCCGGCGAGCAGCAGCGCACGGTTCGAGATGCTCTTCGAGCCGGGAACGCGGACGGTGCCGGCGACGCCGGCGAGCGGCGGCAGGTCGAGGAAGCGGGTCGTGAACACGGCCGCGGCGTCGCTCGGCTAGCGGTGCGTGTGCGGCGTCGCCGAGTTCATCTGCCAGCCGGCGCGCGCGTCGCTGGCGCTTCGGATCAGCGCCTCGAGCGCCTCGGTGTTGCCGGTCTTGATGACATGCTCCATCGCGTCGAGCGTATGGCGGAAGCGCTGCGTCTGCTTGAGGATCTCTTCGCGGTTGGCCATCAGGATGTCGCGCCAGACCTCGGGATTGCTCGCCGCGATCCGCGTGAAGTCGCGAAAGCCCGGACCGCCGAGCGACAGGTAGTCGCGCCCCGCCGGCTGGCGCGCGACCGAGTTGAAGAAGGCGAACGCGAGGATGTGCGGCAGGTGGCTCACCGCCGCGAACGCGGCGTCGTGGTCCTCGGGCGCCATCCGGAGCACCTGCGAGCCGATCGCCGCCCAGGCGTCGGTCGCCTTCTGGACGAGCTCGGGCGACGTCTTCGCGAGCGGCGTCAGGATCACCTGGCGGCCCTGGTAGAGCGCGGCGTCGGCGTGGCCGATCCCGGAGACCTCCTTGCCGGCGATCGGATGCGCGGGGACGAACGAGGTGATGCGGTCCTTGAGGACGCGCCGCGCCGCGTCGACGACGTCGCGCTTGGTCGAGCCGACGTCCATCACGAGCGTGCCGTCCTCGATGCCGTGGCGGATCGCCTTGAAGGTCGCCTCGCTCGCCGACACCGGCACCGCGATCAGGACCATGTCGGACCCCGAGACCGCGAGCAGCGCCGATTCGGCGGCGGTGTCGATGATGCCGAGCCGCTTCGCCTGCTCGGTCGTCGACGGCGACTTGCTGTAGCCGATGACGCGCTTGGCGAGGCCGGCGCGCTTCATCGCGAGCGCGAACGAGCCGCCCATGAGGCCGCAACCGATGACGCCGAGCTGCTCGAACATCAGCGAGTGCTCGGCCGGGCGCCGGGCGGCCCCAAGCCCGGGCGCGGCCCCTTGGGCGGCAGCGAACGAAGAGAGGCGCCAGCGGGCTTCATCAGTGCGCGTCGACCGGGTACGCGCCGAGCAGCTTGAAGAACGCGCACGCGTCGTGCAGCTCGGCGAGCGCGCGGGCGACGTTGGGCTGGTCGGGGTGGCCGTCGATGTCGACGTAGAAGTAGTACTCCCACTGCCCCGAGCGCGCCGGCCGCGACTCGAAGCGCGTCATCGAGACGCCGTGCGACTTCAGCGGCTGCAGCATGTCGTGCACCGCGCCCGGCCGGTTCGCGACCGAGACGACGAGGCTCGTGCAGTCGTGTCCCGACGCGGCCGGCCGCGGGTGCGAGCTCGGATGCGCGACGATCGCGAAGCGAGTGCGGTTGTGGGCGTCGTCCTGGACCGCGGGAGCGACGACGAAGAGGCCGTACTCGCTCGCCGCGCGCTCGCTCGCGATGCCGGCGAGCGTCGGATCGATGCTTGCGAGGCGCGCGCCTTCGGCGTTGCTCGACACCGGCCTGCGCTCGGCGTTCGGCAGGTGATGGCTGAGCCATGCGTGGCACTGCGCGAGCGCCTGCGGATGGGCACAGACCGCGGCGATGCCTTCGAGCGAGTCGGACTTGCGCAGCAGGTTGTGGCGCACGTAGAGGCTCGTCTCGCCGACGATCGAAAGCGGCGTCGTGAGGAACAGGTCGAGCGAGCGGGTGACGACACCCTCGCTCGAGTTCTCGACCGGAACGACGCCGAAGTCGGCGGCGCCGGCGCTCGTCGCGTGGAAGACCTCGTCGGCGTTCGCGCACGGCAGCCTGACGATCGACGAGCCGAAGTAGCCGAGCGCGGCGAGCTCGCTGAAGGTTCCCGCCGGCCCGAGGTACGCGACCCGCGTCGGCGTCTCGAGCGACCGGCACGCCGACATGATCTCGCGCCAGATCGGCGCGACGCTGTCGCTCGGCAGCGGCCCGCCGTTGGCGCGCTTGAGGGCATCGATCACCGCCGCCTCGCGCTCGGGCCGGAACGCCGGCGAGCCTTCGGCGCGCTTGAGCTCGCCGATCGTCGTCGCGACGCCGGCGCGGCGGTTGAGCAGCCCGAGCAGCTCGCGGTCGATCGCGTCGATCTGCGCGCGCAGCGATTCGAGGTCGGCGGGCGGAGCGGGAGCTGCCATGCGGCGAGCTACCTGCTCGCCGGCCGTGCGGCCGGCGTCGGCGGCGGCGCGGCGCCGGCCGCGGGGACGCCGAGGATGACCCGGATGCGGCCGTCGAGCGCCTGCAGCTTCGGGTCGAGGACGGCGGGCATCTCGGCAAGCAGCTTCTGCGCGAACGCGTTGCGCACGTCGAGCCCGACCTGCTGGTACTTCCTGTTGGTCGGCGACTCGAGCCAGGCGAGCAGGGTGCGCAGCTCGTCCTCGGTCATCCTCGCCTCCAGGATCGTGCCGATCGTCGACGGCGCGATCTTCAGCGCACGTTCGCGAACCAGCGGATACGCCTCGTCGACGTACTTCTTGACCTCGGCCTCGATCGCATGGCCGGTCGACTCGCGCTTCTCGGGCGGGACCTGCTGCTGGATCGCGAGCCCGGCGTCGCGCATCATCTGCGCCGCCGGGCGCTCGACGACGCCGCGCGCGAACGCCTCGACCTCGCCTTGCTGCAGCGCGAGGATGCGCTGGACGAGCGCCTTC
>DASSRF010000439.1:0-5294 GCA_035701945.1 Caldimonas sp.
GATCGGGATGCGGGCGATGCCGCGGCCGGCGTCGACCCAGCCGCTCGTCGTGAGCAGCCGTGCCTTCGCTGCGCGTTCGCTGCCGAGCTCGGGCTGCGGTGCGCTCTGCAGCTTCGCGCCTTCGACGACGAGCGCGTAGGGCAGACGGAGGCGGTCCGCGCCGGGCGACGTCTGCCACACGTGCAGCAGCACGAAGACCGCCGCGACCACCATGGCGATCGCGGCGGCGATCGCGAAGCCGGTCCAGGCGACGGCGCGGACGTCGACGTCAGGCTTCGACACGGCGGACCTCCGTCGAGCGGTGCGGAGCCGGTGGCTCGGCGCTCCGGTGCACGGCCGCAGGCACGCCGGCGAAGACGACGAGCGCCATGCCGACGATCGCGAGCGGGGCGAGCCACCAGCCGTTCAGGTCGTGCGGCGCGACCGACGGCAGCACCGTCCAGACGACGTCGAGCGCCGACGATGCGAGCAGGAGCAGCGCGACCGCGCGCAGCCGCGACGGCCGGTCCTTGACCGAGCGGAAGAGCAGCGCGACGAACGGAATCGCGAGCTGGACGACGACGAGCGCGATGCCGGCTCCGACCCAGCCGGTCTGCAGGCGCGGCACGTACCACGCGATCTCGCGCGGCAGGTCCTCGGCCCAGATGATGAGGAACTGCATGAACGCGAGATAGCCCCACGTCATGACCCACATCAGCAGCAGGTTGCCGAGGTCGCGCGAGAGCGGCGGCTGTCCGATCGCGCGCTCGCTCGCCGGGATCGACGCGCGCGCCGGCCAGGCGACCGCGAACGCGGCGCCTGCGAGCGCCTGGTTGGCGACGACGACGAGCCCGAACGCCGTGCTGTACCAGCGCGGCATCAGCGACATCAGCAGGTCGATCGCGGCGAGCGACGTCACGATCGTGCAGACGATCGTCGACGCCGCGGCGCGCGCGCTGCCGTGCAGCGACCGTGCGCGGGTCAGCCACCACCAGACGAGCGCGTACGCGACGACGCGGACGACGAAGAACGGCACGCTCAGCCACGCCTGCACGAAGCGCGGCTCGGCGACCGCCTCGAGCCACCTCTGGTCGGCGGCCGCCCACGGATAGAGCGTCGGCACCCCGACGAGGACCGGAACGACGAGCAGCAGCAGCCACGGCAGCCGGCGGCCGAGCGCGACCGCGACCGGAGCGATCGCGGTGCCCCAGTCGCCGCCGCTCATGCGGTGCATCCACGCGTTGATGAACGCGCCGACGACGACGCCGAGGCACCACCACCACGCCGAGAGCCACGCCGCGAAGAACATCGGCGCGTCGAGCCATGCGCCGGCGAGCGCGACGACGAGCAGCACGATGCCGATGGAGCGCGGGCGGGCGAGCTTCATCGGCTGCTCGGTGTCGAAGCGGTCGTCGACGCCGCGGTCGGCGTGGACGCGGCGGCGAGCGGCGACGACGCCGCCGACCTCGCCGGCAGCGCCGCCGCGAGCTCGGCCTGCAGCGGCTGCGGCAGCCGCGCCAGCTCCGCGTGCTGGCTCAGCTGCAGCGCCCGGATGTAGGCGACGATCGCCCAGCGGTCCTCCGGCGCGACGCGGTCGGCGTACGACGACATCACGCCGTAGCCGTCGGTGATGACGTCGAAGAAGTGGCGGTCCGGCGCAGCGCGGAGCCGCTCCTGGTGGTACGTCGGCGGCGCCGGAAAGCCGCGCCGCACGACGGTGCCGTCGCCGTCGCCGACGGCGCTGTGGCACGGCGAGCAGACGATCTCGAAGCGCTCGCGGCCGCGCTCGAGCACGGCCATCGTCGGCGCCGCCGTCGACGACGCATACGCCGCTTCGCGCGCTTCGCTCGCTCGCCCGCCGCGCCGGCCGCTCGAGGTCATCGCGAGCGTTCCTCGCGCGACCGCGACGCTTCCCGGCGGCGGCGGCCGCGAGGCGCGGCCGTCGGGGAAGAGCGTGCTCGGCTCGTTCGGGTCGAAGCGCGGCTGCCGGTACATGTCCTGCATCTCGCGCTCGCACGACGCGAGCACGACGCAGCCGGCGAGGACGAGCACGGCGCCGGACGCGCGCTTCACCGCAGCACCTCCGCGCGGCGCAGCGGCTTCAGCTCGTCGAGCAGCCGCTCGGCAGCGTCGCGGTCGAAGCCGGCCTCGTCGCTGCGCAGGCAGAGAAAGAAGCGGTTGCGCGTCGCGAGCTCGAAGTCGGGCGCGTCGGCGATCGGGTGGCGCAACCGCGGCAGCCCGCTCGCGAGCAGCATCGCGAGCACGGCCGCGATCGCGCCGCCGAGCACGGCGAGCTCGAACGTCACCGGCATGAACATCGGCCAGCTGTTGAACGGCCGGCCGGCGATGTCGATCGGATAGTCGATCGCGGCGGCATACCACTGCATGAAGTAGCCGCCGAGGCCGCCGACGAGCGCGCCGCAGAAGGTGAACAGCGCGACGCTGTCGTCGCGAAAGCCGAGCGCCTCGGCGAGCCCGTCGACGTCGAACGGCGTGTACGCCTCGGCGCGCACGTAGCCGGCGTCGTGGACGCGCCGCGCCGCCGCGATCAGCTCGTCGGCGGTCGCGAACTCGGCAAGCAGCCCGTAGAGGCGCGGCGGCGTCATCGCTTCTCCTCGACGCTCTCGCGCGCCAGCGCGCGCATCTCCGAGATCGAGATCGACGGCAGCACGCGGATGAAGAGCAGGAAGAGCCATGCGAAGCAGCAGATCGAGCCGATCAGGAAGATCCAGTCCCAGACGGTCGGGATGTAGAGCCCCCACGCCGACGGCATGAAGTCGCGATGCAGGCTCTGCACGACGATCGTCACCCGCTCCATCCACATCCCGAGGTTGACGACGAGGCTGAGGAAGAAGAGGAGCAGGGCGCTGCGGCGCGCCTTGCGGAACCAGAGGATCTGCGGGCAGACGACGTTGCAGAACATCATCGACCAGTACACCGGCGCGTACGCGCCGACCCAGCGGTCGACCGTCATCGCGATCTCGAAGCGGTCGCCGCTGTAGAACGCGGTGAAGATCTCGGCGAGGTAGCCGTACGCGAGGAGGATTCCGGTCGCGAGCATCACCTTGGCGGCGTGGTCGAGGTGCACCTCGGTGATGAAGTCTTCGAGATGGAACACGCGCCTGAGCGGGATCGCGAGCGTCAGCACCATCGCGAAGCCCGAGAAGAGCGCGCCGGCGACGAAGTACGGCGGGAAGATCGTCGAGTGGTAGCCGGGGGTGTTGCCGATCGCGAAGTCGAGCGAGACGACCGAGTGCACCGACACGACGAGCGGCGTCGCGAGGCCGGCGATCAGCAGGTACGCCGAGCGGTGCCGCCTCCAGTCGCGCGCCTCGCCGGTCCAGCCGAGCGCGCCGAGCCCGAAGGCGATCTTCTTCCAGCGCGTCGCGGCGCGGTCGCGCAGCGTCGCGAGGTCGGGCAGCAGGCCCATGTACCAGAACAGGAACGAGACGACGATGTAGGTGCCGATCGCGAAGAAGTCCCACACCAGGGGGCTGCGCCACTGCGGCCAGAGGTCCATCCGGTTCGGGTACGGCGCGATCCAGTAGAGGAACCACGGCCGGCCGAGGTGGAGGATCGGAAAGAGGCCTGCCATGCCGGCGGCGAACAGCGTCATCGCCTCGGCGAACCGGTTGATCGACGTCCGCCAGCGTTGCCTCAGCAGCAGCAGGATCGCCGAGATGAACGTGCCGGCGTGGCCGATGCCGATCCACCAGACGCAGTTGGCGATCGCGAAGCCCCACGCGACCGGGATGTTCACTCCCCAGATGCCGATGCCGCGGATGAAGAGGTACGCCATCGCGGCGAGGAAGATCGCGGTCGCGAGCGCGGTGCCGAGAAACGCCGCTCGCCATCCCCAGTGCGCCGGCCGCGTCAGGACGATGTCGGCGATCTTGTCGCCGATCGACGCGTAGCCCCAGCCGGCGTGGAGGACGCCGATGTCGCGCGAGACGGGCGGCGCCGCCATCGCTCAGCCGCCCTTCGGCTCCGTCTTCGCGGCGATGCGCGCGAGGTACGTCGTCCGCGGCCGCGTGTTGAGCTCGCCGAGCAGCGCATAGTGGCGCGGCGACGCCCGGGCACGCGCGACTTCGCTCTGCGCGTCGCGCAGGTCGCCGAAGCGGATCGCGCGCGTCGGGCACACCGCCTGGCACGCAGTGACGACGTCGCCGTCGGCGATCGGCTCGCCCGACGCCTCGGCGTGCTGGCGCGCGCGCGCGATCCGCTGCAGGCAGTAGCTGCACTTCTCCATCACGCCGCGCTGGCGCACGGTGACGTTCGGGTTGCGCTGGCCCTTGAGCGACTCGGTCTCGCGGTCGACCCACTGCAGGAAGTTGAAGCGCCGCACCTTGTACGGGCAGTTGTTCGAGCAGAAGCGGGTGCCGACGCAGCGGTTGTAGACCTGCACGTTGAGGCCTTCGGCGTCGTGCATCGTCGCGCCGACCGGGCAGACGAGCTCGCACGGCGCGCGCTCGCAGTGCATGCACGGCACCGGCTGGAAGATGCTGCCGGCGACGTCGGCGGTCTCGTAGCGGTCGACGCGGATCCAGTGCATCTCGCGGCCCTTCGCGACCTCGTCCTTGCCGACCGTCGGGATGTTTTTCTCGGCCTGGCACGCGATCGTGCAGGCGTTGCAGCCGATGCACGCGTCGAGGTCGATCGCCATCGCCCACGCGTGCTCGGGGCTCGCGAAGCGCGGGTAGAGCGACGCGTGGTCGAGCCCGGGATCGGCAATCCGCTCGCCGGGCGCGACGGTGCGCGCGAGGTCGCGGCCGGACTGCGAGATCGCGTGCTGGGTGACGGCGAAGTCGTGGCGCCGGTCGAGCCGCTCGATGAGCGCGTGCGCGGTCGCGCCGTCCGACGGTCGCACGCGATAGGCGTCGAAGCCGACGCCGTCGCCGACCCGGCCGGCGTCGCGGCGGCCGTAGCCGAGCGGCAGCGTCAGCGCGCCTTCGGCGTGCATCGCGCTCACCCACACCGGCGCTTCGAGCGCGCGGCCGTCGATCGTGATGCGGACGACGTCGCCGGTCTGCACGCCGTGCTTCGCCGCGGTCGCCGGCCCGAGCAGCAAAGCGTTGTCCCACGTCAGCTTGGTGTGCGGTCGCGGCAGCTCCTGCAGCCAGGCGTTGTTGGCGAAGCGGCCGTCGTGCGCCGACGGATCGGCCGCGAAGACGGCGACGACGGTCCGCGGCGTCGCCGCGTCGCCGGCGGGCGCGCCGACGCTCGGCGTGCGCGCCGTCAGAGCGAGCGGCGCCGCAGCGCTGCCCGCGACGACGCCGCGGCGCAGGGTCTCCTGCCACCACGCGTCGAAGTCGTCG
>DASSRF010000440.1:0-10174 GCA_035701945.1 Caldimonas sp.
GAAGCCGACGCCGCGCACCGCTTCGATCCGTTGCACGACGCCACCCTCGCGGCCGAGGCGAAACGCGACGCGCAGGTCGCGGATCGACAGCAGCGCGCTCACGCCCACCCCCTGCGACAAAGGCCGCGCCCGCTCATTCGAGGCCCCGGAGCTTGGGATCGAGCGCGTCGCGCAGCGAATCCGTCATGAGCGAGAACGCGGTGACGAAGACGGCCATCATTGCGGTCGCCGCGGCGAGCTGCCACCAGTGGCCGAGGATGAGGTCGCTCTGCGCCTCGGCGAGCATCGTCCCCCACGAGACCTGGTCGACGCGAACGCCGAGGCCGAGGTACGAGAGGATCACCTCCGACTTGATGAAGCCGACGACGTAGATCGAGAGCTGGACGAGGACGACGTGGCCGACGTTGGGCAGGATGTGGCGAAACATCCGCGACACGTTGCCGGCGCCGATCGCTTCGGCCGAGCGGACGTAGTCGCGCACGACGTGCTTGATGAACTCGGCGCGCACGATCCGGTAGATCCCGGGCCAGCCGGCGAGGCCGAGGATGAGGACGACCGAGCCGATGCCGCGCCCGAACACCGCGGCGAACGCGAAGATCAGCAGGATGCCGGGGATCGCGGTGAAGACGTTGTACAGCCACTCGAGCAGGTCGCCGACCCGCCCGCCGAAGAAGCCCGCGAGCGCGCCGAGCAGCGTGCCGATCGCCGTGGCGAGGAGCGCCGCGGAAACGCCGACGAGGATCGAGACCTGCGCGCCCTTGATCGCCTTGGCGACGACGTCGCGCCCGAGCCGGTCGGCGCCGAACGGCAGCGTCTCGGCCTTCGCCGCGGCCTTGGTCTGGTACTTCTTCGCCGCCTCGTCCCACTCCTGGTAGCGCGGCGCGAGCGGGTCGACCGCCGAGATGTCGACGTTCGGCCCGCTCGGCGACGCCACCGTGATCGACTCGGTCGGCGGCGCCGGGCCGAGGAACGTCGGCGGCGCGTCGGGGACGGCGTGCTCGACCTGCCAGTCCTTGGCGACGAGGCCGAGCCCGGCGGCGATCACGATGAGCAGGAAGACGACGACGATCGCGAGCGACACCATCCCGGCGCGATCGCTGCGGAAGCGACGTGCCGCCGCCGCCCAGACGCTTCCCGAGCCGGCGCGCGTCGGCGCGGCGACGACCGGCGATTCGAGCACCGCGCTCACTTCAGCACCACGCGCGGATCGACGAGCGTGTAGAGCACGTCGGTCGTGAGGTTGACGACCATCGTGATGACGGCGAGGTAGATCGCGAACGCCTGGATCACCGGGTAGTCGCTGCGGTTGACGGCGAGCAGCAGCTCGCGGCCGAGGCCCGGGATCGAGAAGAAGACCTCGATCAGGAACGAGCCGACGAAGATCCCGGGCAGCGCGACCGCGACGTTGGTGAGGATCGGGATCATCGCGTTCCTCAGCACGTGCTTGAGCAGGATCGTCTTCTCGGTGAGCCCCTTGGCGCGCGCGGTGCGGACGTAGTCGTGGCCGATCTCGTCGAGGAAGAACGTGCGGTAGAGCCGCGTCGTCGGCGCCAGCGAGACGAAGACGGCGAGCATCACCGGCAGCGGCACGTACTGGCGCAGGTTGGTCGCGACGCTGTCGCTCCAGCCCTGCACAGGGAACAGGCCGAGCTGGAAGGCGAACACGTACTGGCCGACGATGACGTAGACGAGAAACGAGATCGAGAGCGCGACCGTCGTCAGGATCATGATCGAGCGGTCGGTGAGCGAGCCGCGCACGTAGGCGACGCCGAGCGCGAACGGGATCGACAGCAGCGTGTCGAGGATGAGGATCGGGATCATGACCGTGAGGGTCGCCGGCAGCCGCGTCGCGAACAGGTGCGCGACCGACTCGTTGGTCGCCCAGCTGCGGCCCCAGTCGAAGGTGACGATCTGCTTGAGGAAGATGCCGAACTGCACCCAGATCGGCTCGTTCAGGCCGAGCTGCTGGCGGATCGCCTCGATCTGCGCCTGCGTCGCGTTGAGGCCGCCGAGGATCTCGGCCGGGTCGCCGCCGAAGCCCTTGAAGAGGAGGAAGACGAGCAGGATGACGCCGAAGAGGGTCGGCACCATCTGCCAGATGCGTCGGATCAGGTAGGCGGCCATCGGCGCAATGGATTCCCGTCGTTCGTCGTCGCCGGCGAGCTGCCATCGACCGCTCGAGCGGCGAGCGCGAGTCTAGGGCCTCGGCGGGGCGCATCCGCACCGCGTTTGCCCGGCTCGCCGCGCGGCTTGGCGACCGGCGGCCCCTACACTGCGCGCGCACTGAACGCCGCCGCCGTGGCCCCCGAATCCCTGCCGTCGCCCGTCGCTGCGCGCCTCCAGCGCGCGCGGCGCGTCAATGCGCGCGGCAGGTCCGCGACCGCGCGCGCGTTGCTCGCGCTCGTGGCGCTCGCGGTCGTCGTCGCTGGTGCGCCAGCCGATGCCGCGGCGGACGCGCCGGCCGACGGCACGAAGGTGCTCCGCTACGCGCTGCGCGTCGCCGAGACCGGCTTCGATCCGGCGCAGATCTCCGACCTCTACTCGAGCACGATGGCGGCGAACATGTTCGACGCGCTCTACGAGGTCGCGTTCCTCGCGCGGCCGGTGCGCCTGAGGCCGAACACCGCGGCGGCGATGCCCGAGGCCTCGGCGGACTTCAGGACGTTCACGATCCGCATCAAGCCCGGCATCTACTTCAGCGACGACCCGGCGTTCGAGGGCAGGAAGCGCGAGCTCACCGCCGCCGACTACGTCTACTCGATCAAGCGGATCTTCGACCCGCGCTGGAAGAGCCCGACCTACCAGACGCTCGCCAACAACAGAATCGTCGGCCTCGACGAGGTCCGCCAGGCGGCGCTGCGCGACAAGAAGCCGTTCGACTACGACGCGCCGGTCGCCGGCCTCGTCGCGCTCGACCGCTACACGCTGCGCTTCCAGCTCGCCGAGCCCAACCCGCGCTTCGCCGACGAGCTGAGCGACCCGGCGCGGACCGGAGCGGTCGCTCGCGAGGTCGTCGAGCGCTACGGCGACGCGATCATGGAGCACCCGGTCGGCACCGGACCGTACCGGCTCGCGCAGTGGCGGCGCAGCTCGCTGATCGCGTTCGAGAAGAACCCGAACTACCGCGAGGTCCATTACGAAGAGGAAGCGCCCGCGGACGACCCGCTCGCGCAGGCCGCGGTGAAGAAGCTCGCGGGCAAGCGCTTGCCGCTCGTCGACCGCGTCGAGCTGAGCATCATCGAGCAGCCGCAGCCGCGCTGGCTCGCGTTCCTCAACCGCGAGAGCGACGTCATCGAGCAGGTCCCGGAGGACTTCACGTACGTCGCGATCCCCAACAACAAGGTCGCGCCGAACCTCGCGAAGCAAGGCATCTACGAGGTCCGCTACCTGCGCAACGACGCCGCGATGTCGTACTTCGCGATGGAGCATCCGGTGGTCGGCGGCTACACGCCCGAGAAGGTCGCGCTGCGCCGCGCGATCGCGCTCGCCGTCAACGTCGACGAGGAGATCCGGGTCGTCCGCCGCGGCCAGGCGATCGTCGCGCAGTCGATCATGGCGCCGGGCCTGTACGGCTACGACCCGAACTTCAAGAGCGAGATGGGCACCTTCGACCGCGCCAAGGCGCAGGCGCTGCTCGACCTCTACGGCTACGTCGACCAGGACGGCGACGGCTGGCGCGACCTGCCCGACGGCGCGCCGCTCGTGCTCGAGTACGCGACGCAGCCCGACGAGTTCAACCGCCAGCTCATCACGCAGTGGAAGAAGAACATGGACGCGATCGGCGTTCGCATCGTCTTCAAGACGGCGCAGTGGCCGGAGAACCTGAAGGCGTCGCGCGCCGGCAAGCTGATGATGTGGGGCGTCGCGTGGAGCGCCGGCCCCGACGGCGAGGGCTTCCTTGTCCTCGGCGACGGCCCGGCCAAAGGACAGAGCAACCATGCGCGCTTCGACCTGCCGGAGTACAACCGGCTCCTGCAGCTCCAGCGCGTCCTGCCCGACGGCCCGGAGCGGCTCGAGGTGATGAAGCGGATGAAGGAGATCATGGTCGCCTACATGCCGTACAAGGCGCACGTCCACCGGATCTGGACCGACCTCGCGCAGCCGTGGGTCGTCGGCTACCACCGCAACGTCTTCCTGCGCGAATACTGGCGCTACGTCGACATCGACCTCGCAGAGAAGGCGCGGCGGACGCGCTGAACGCGAAGAGGAGAGCAGTCATGACGATCAGGCGAAGGACCGTCGTCGCAGCCGGCGCGATCGGCGCGGCGCTGCCGCGGTTGCCGCTCGCCGCGCCGGCGCCCGAGGTGCGCGCGCAGGCCGGCGCCAAGGTGCTGCGCTACGCGTTCGAGGTCGCCGAGACGAGCCTCGACCCGGTCAAGGTCAACGACCTCTATTCGCGAACGATCACGCCGCACATCTTCGAGGCGCTCTACGCGTACGACCACCTCGCCAGGCCGGCCAAGGTGAAGCCGCTCACCGCCGCCGGCGCGGCCGAGCACTCCGACGACTACCGCGTCTGGACGGTGCGGATCCGGCCCGGCATCTACTTCCCGAGCGACCCGGCGTTCAAGGGCAAGCGACGCGAGCTCGTCGCGCAGGACTACGTCTACACGCTCAAGCGCTTCGCCGACCCGGCGAACAAGAGCCCGATCTGGTCGGGAATCGAGACCGAGAACTTCCTCGGCCTGAACGAATTGCGCAAGCGCGCGCTCGACGAGAAGAAGCCGTTCGACTACGACCGCGAGGTCGACGGCGTCCGTGCGCTCGACCGCTACACGATCCGCTTTGCCGTCCGCGACCCGCGCCCGCGCTTCGTGATGTCGACCCTCGCGGCGAGCGACCTGTTCGGCGCGGTCGCGCGCGAGGTCGTCGAGTTCTACGGCGACCAGATCGAGTCGCACCCGGTCGGCACCGGTCCGTTCAGGCTCAAGCAGTGGCGGCGCAGCTCGCTGATCGTGCTCGAGCGCAACCCCGAGTTCCGCGAGATGTTCTACGACGCCGAGCCGGCCGCCGACGACGCCGAGGGGCAGGCGCTCGTCAAGCGCTTCAAGGGTCGCAGGCTGCCGATGGTCGACCGCGTCGAGATCTCGATCATCGAGGAGGAGCAGCCGCGCTGGCTCTCGTTCGTCAACGACGAGGCCGACTTCGCGTATCGCGTCGGCTACCAGTTCGCGCCGCAGGCGATGCCCAACGGCAAGGTCGCGCCGAACCTCGCCAAGCGCGGCATCCGCGGCTACGCGCTCGTCGAGCCGGCGGGCCAGCAGTACATGTTCAACATGGACGACCCGGTCGTCGGCGGCTACGGCGCGCCGCAGGTCGCGCTGCGCCGCGCGATCGGCCTCGGCGTCGACACCAGGAAGATCATCAGCTACGCGTACAACGGCCTCGGCTCGATCTCGCAGGGGCCGACGGTGCCGGGAACGAACGCGTTCGATCCGAAGCTGAAGACCGAGTTCAGCGACTACGACCCGGCGCGCGCACGCGCGCTGCTCGACCTCTACGGCTTCGTCGACAACGACCGCGACGGCTTCCGCGACCGGCCCGACGGCTCGCCGCTCGTCCTGCACGTCAACAGCGAGCCGCAGGCGCGCAATCGCAAGATCGCCGAGGTGTTGGTCAACAACATGACCGAGATCGGCATCCGCGTCGAGATCAAGGTCGCGCAGTGGCCGGAGAACCTGAAGGCGGCGCGCGCCGGCAACTACCAGATGTGGAGCGTCGGCAGCTACGCGGCGTCGCCCGACGGCTCGGGCGCGTTCGCGCGCTTCGACAGCCGGCAGATCGGCGGCCAGAACATGGCGCGGCTGCGCCTGCCGCGGATGGACCAGATCTACGACCGGCTCGAGTCGCTCCCCGACAGCCCCGAGCGCACCGCGCTGTTCCGCGAGGCCGACCGCCTCGCGGTCGCCTACATGCCGTACAAGTTCACGCTCTACCGCATGTCGATCGACATGACGCAGAAGCGCCTGATCGGCTACCGCCGCCCGCCGTTCTGGCAGGAGTGGTGGCATTACGTCGACATCGACGACGGCGATCCGCCGGCGGTGGCGCGCGCCTGACCGGGAAGCGCCGATGCGCGGCATCGACCGGCGCAGCTTCACGCTCGGCGGCGCCGCGCTGATCGCGTCGGCGCGCGCGGCCGCGGCCGAGCCGACGAGCGACGTCGAGCCGGGCTCGAACGTGCTGCGCGTCCTCTTCGAGTCGCCCGAGACCGGCTTCGATCCGGCGCAGGTGAGCGACCTCTACTCGAACCGCGTCATCGCCCACATCTTCGAGGCGCTGCTCGGCTACGACCCGCTCGCGATGCCGGTGCGGCTCGTCCCGCTCACCGCCGAGGCGATGCCCGAGCCGTCGAGCGACTACACGGTGTGGACGGTGCGCTTGCGCCGCGGCGTCACCTTCGCCGACGACCCGGCGTTCCGGGGCAAGCCGCGCGAGCTCGTCGCCGCCGACTTCGTCTACGCGTTCAAGCGCATCTACGACCCGCAGTGGAAGAGCCCGGCGTACAGCACGCTCGCCGAGGACGGCATCGTCGGCCTCGAGGAGATCCGCGCGCGCGCGCTGCGCGAGAAAAGGCCGTTCGACTACGACGCCGTCGCCGAGGGACTGCGCGCGCTCGACCGCTACACGCTTCGCTTCCAGCTCGCCAAGCCGAGGCCGCGCTTCCCGACGACGCTCGCGACGACGACGTACGCGGCGGTCGCGCGCGAGGTCGTCGAAGCGTACCGCGACGACCTCATGGCGCATCCGGTCGGCACCGGGCCGTACCGCCTGAAGTCGTGGCGGCGCTCGTCGCGGATCGTGCTCGAGAAGAACCCGAGCTACCGCGACGTGCGCTTCCAGAGCGAGCCGGCAGCGGACGACGCCGAGGCGCAGGCGTGGGCGAAGCGCTTCAACGGCCGCCGCCTGCCGCTCAACGACGGCGTCGAGATCGCCGTCGTCCAGGAGAACCAGCCGCGCTGGCTGAGCTTCCTCAACGGCCAGGCCGACTTCGCGCGCGTCCCGCCCGAGCTGTCGCCGATGGCGGCGCCGAACGGCAAGATCGCACCGAACCTCGCCAGGCAGGGCATCCGCCTGCACCGCTACCTGAACTGCGACACCGCGCTGTCGTACTTCAACATGGAAGATCCCGTCGTCGGCGGCACCGCGCCGGCCAAGGTGGCGCTGCGCCGCGCGGTGCAGCTCGCCTACGACATCGACTACGAGATCCGGATCATCCGCCGCGGCCAGGCGATCGCGGCGCAGGCGCCGATGCCGCCGGGAACGTACGGGTTCGATCCTGCGCTGCGCACCGCCAACAGCAGCCAAAGCGTCGCGCGCGCCAACGCGCTGCTCGACATCTACGGCTACGTCGACCGCAACGGCGACGGCTGGCGCGAGCAGCCCGACGGCTCGCCGCTCGTCCTCACGATGTCCAGCGAGCCCGAGCAGATCTACCGCCAGTACGACGAGAACTGGCAGCGCAGCACGGCGGCGATCGGCGTGCGCATGGTCTTCGACACCGCGCAGTGGGCCGAGCACATGAAGAAGGCGCGCGCCGGCGTGCTGCAGATGTGGTTCCTCGGCAGCACCGCAGCCGACCCCGACGGCCAGGGCGCGCTCGAGTACATGTACAGCGAGTCGATCGGCCAGACCAACCTCGCGCGCTTCAAGCTGCCGGCGTTCGACGCGATCTACCGCCGCATGCTCGACCTGCCCGACGGCCCGGAGCGGCTCGCGCTCTTTCGCCAGGCGACCGAGCTCGTCGTCGCCTACATGCCGTACCGGATCCACGTCCACCGCATCTACAACGACTTCTCGCGCCCGTGGATCACGGGCTACCGCCAGCCGTTCTTCCGCAACGCATCGTGGCACTACGTCGAGGTCGACGGCGCGATGCGTGCGAAGGCGCTCGCGTGAGCGGTCGGTAACAGCCAGCCGACGATGAACCTTCCCGAGCCGAACATCCTGCGCTACGTGCGCTGGCTGCGCGAAACGCGCGGCCTCGACTTCGATCCGACGACGATCGAGGGCTACGACCGCCTCTGGCGCTGGTCGTGCAGCGACCTCGGCGCGTTCTGGCAATCGATCTGGGACCACTTCGACGTCGTCTCGCCGACTCCGCACTCGACGGTGCTCGTCGAGGAGAAGATGCCCGGCGCGGTGTGGTTCCCGGGCGCGCAGGTCAACTTCGCGCAGCACGTCTTCGGCCACGCGCACGCGGCGAACGCCGCCGGACATCCGGCGATCGTCTTTCGCGACGAGGCGATGCAGCGCGAAGGGACGAGCGACGAGATCGCGTGGCCCGAGCTGCGCCGCCGCGTCGCGGCGCTCGCCGCCGCGCTCGAGGCGATGGGCGTCGGCGCGGGCGATCGCGTCGTCGCGTTCCTGCCGAACCGGCCGGAGGCGATCGTCGCGTTCCTCGCCTGCGCGTCGATCGGCGCGGTCTGGTCGATCTGCTCGCCCGACATGGGGCCGCTCGCCGTCCTCGACCGCTTCCGCCAGATCGAGCCCAAGGTGCTGATCGCGTGCGACGGCTACCTCTACGGCGGCGCGGCGCACGACCGCAGCGACGTCGTCGCGACGCTGTGCGCCGAGCTGCCGACGCTCACCGACGTCGTCGTCTGGCGCCACCCGCGGCTCGGCCTCGCGCAGCCCGCGCTCTCGTCGACGCGCCACCACGACTTCGACGCGCTGACCGCGGGCCAGGCGACGTTCGCGCCGCGCTGGCTGCCGTTCGACCATCCGCTCTGGATCGTCTACTCGAGCGGAACGACGGGATTGCCGAAGGCGATCGTCCACGGCCACGGCGGCATCATGGTCGAGCAGCTGAAGGGCGGCGCGCTCCACAACGACGTCGCCGCGAGCGCGCTGCGCGGCGACCGCTACCACTGGTACAGCTCGACCGGCTGGATCATGTGGAACTCGCAGGCGGGTGCGCTCCTCGGCGGCACGACCGTGTGCATGTACGACGGCAGCCCCGCGGGACCGGAGAGCGGGCTCGCCGGCGAGCGCCGAGCGAGCGACTGGTCGACGCTGTGGCGCTTCGCCGCCGAGACGAAGGCGACCTTCTTCGGCGCCGGCGCCGCGTTCTATGCGAGCTGCCTCAAGGCCGGCGTCGAGCCGCAGCGCGCGGGCGACCTCGGTGCGCTGCGCGCGATCGGCTCGACCGGCTCGCCGCTCGCGGTCGAGTGCTACGAATGGATCTGGTCGAAGCTGCCGCAACCGGGCGGCGAGCCGATCTGGCTCGACCCGATCTCGGGCGGCACCGACTTCGCCGGCGCGTTCGTCGCCGGCATGCGCACGCTTCCGGTCACCGCCGGCGAGATGCAGTGCCGCTGCCTCGGCGCCGCGATCGAGGCGTGGAGCGAGCCCGACGCGAGCGGCCGCGGCCGCGCGCTCGTCGACGAGGTCGGCGAGCTCGTCTGCACCAGGCCGATGCCGTCGATGCCGCTCTACTTCTGGAACGACCCCGACGGCAAGCGGCTGCGCGACAGCTACTTCGACATGTACCCCGGCGTCTGGCGCCACGGCGACTGGATCCGCATCACGAAGAACGGCGGCGCGATCATCTACGGCCGCAGCGACGCGACGATCAACCGGCACGGCATCCGCATGGGCACCGCCGAGCTCTACCGCGCCGTCGAAGCGCTGCCCGAGGTGCTCGACAGCCTCGTCGTCGACCTCGAGTTCCTCGGCCGCGAGAGCTACATGCCGCTCTTCGTCGTCCTGCGCGAAGGGCTCGTCCTCGACGACGCGCTCACCAGGCGCATGCGCGAAGTCATCAAGACCGCGCTCTCGGCGCGCCACGTCCCCAACGAGATCTTCCAGGTGCAGTCGATCCCGCGCACGCTCTCGGGCAAGAAGATGGAGCTCCCGGTCAAGAAGCTTCTCCTCGGCGCCGCTCCCGACGACGTCTTCAAGCTCGACGCGATGGCCAACGCCGAGAGCGTCGCCTGGTTCGCCGACTTCGCCCGCCGCCGCGCCGCAACCTGATCGGGCCCACCGGGCCCGGCCCCTCCCTCTCGGAGGGAGGGGAGCGAAGCCGGGGAGGGAGCAGCCCTGTTTGGCGTGCTTCAGTGAGTTGCCGCTACAGCGGCAACTCACTGAAGTACCGCCCGCCGTGGAAGATCAGCGGCTGCGCGCCGACGCGACGCGAGCACGACTCGACCTCGCCGACGAAGATGACGTGGTC
>DASSRF010000441.1:0-5268 GCA_035701945.1 Caldimonas sp.
ATGGGCGCGGCGCTGCTGGCGATGCCGCTGACGCATTCCGCAGCGGGCCTGCTCGTCGTCTCGCTCGCGATCGGCTTCGGCAACGGCATCGGCTCGGGCGTGCTGATGACGCTCGGCGCCGACTACTCGCCGATCGTCGGCCGCGCGCACTTCCTCGGCCTCTGGCGGCTGATGGCCGACCTCGGATCGACGGGTGGCCCCGCCCTGCTCTCGGCGATCACCGCGGCCATCTCGCTCGCGGGCGCGATCTGGTGCACGGGTGCGATCGCATTGGGCGCGGCGTGGGTGCTCTGGGTCTGGATTCCGCGGACACCGCGGCATCCGCCGCGCTGATCGCGTCGCTCAGCGCTTCGCGTCCTCGCCCTTCGCCCACGCCTCGTAGCGCGCGCGCGTCGCATCGTTGGCCGGATACAGGCCAGGCAAGGCAACGCCGGCGTCGACCTCGCGCATGATCCAGCCCTCGAGCCGCTCCTGCTCGACCGCGGCGGCGACGACGTCGGCGACGAGATCGGCGGGGATCACGACCGCGCCGTCGGCGTCGGCGACGACGACGTCGTTCGGCAGCACGGCGACGCCGCCGCAGCCGATCGGCTCCTGCCAGCCGACGAAGGTGAGGCCGTTGACCGATGCCGGGGCGGCAGTGCCGCGGCACCACACCGCAAGCGTGGTGCCGAGGACGCCGGCAAGGTCGCGGACGACGCCGTCGGTGACGAGCCCGGCGACACCGCGCTTCTTCATCCGCGCGCACAGGATGTCGCCGAAGATTCCCGCTCCGGTCGTGCCCATCGCGTCGACGACCGCGACCGCATCGGCCGGCATCGCCTCGATCGCGGCGCGCGTCGAGACCGGCGACGCCCACGACGCCGGCGTCGCGAGGTCCTCGCGCGCGGGAACGAAGCGCAGCGTGAACGCGCGGCCGACGACGCGCTCGGGCAGCCGTTCGGCGAGCGGCAATGCGCCGCGGATCCAGACGTTGCGCAGGCCCTTCTTCAGGAGCACGGTCGTCAGCGTCGCGGTCGTGACGCCGGCGAGGGCGCGCCGCGTCGCATCGTCGAGGGGCTGGGGATCGATCGGAGTCATGGCCGGAGGATAGTCGAGCGCGTCGCGATCGCGGCTAGACCCGGAAGTACGCGATCTGCACCGACGTCGCGAGCAGCTGGCCGTTCGTGCCATAGAGCTCTGCGGTCTGATCGCCGAAGCTGCGGTGGAAGACGCGCGCGTCGGCGACCGCGGCGAGCGGCGCGCTGCCGTGCGCAGCGAGCTCGGCGGCCGCGGCGTGGAAATACGTCGTCATCGACACCGTGCCGAACGGCGGGATGCGGCCGATCATCTGGAAGAGGCGCCCGAAGAACGCGTCGCTCATCGCCAGCAGCGAGACGAAGTCGAGCGCGCGCGGCTGGTCGTCCTGCAGCCAGAGCACCGAGCGCGGCGAGCGCGGCGGCTCGAACGGCTGCTCGCTCGGCTCGAAGACGCCCTCGGCGAAGCGAAAGCCGTACTGCGCGATCCACGAAAGCGCGTTGCGGTGGGCGAACGGCGGCATCGTCTCGGCCGGCGGCAGCGCCGGCGCGCGCGCCGGCTGGTGTCGCCAGCTCTCGCGCCGCGCCGCGGTGACGATGCTCGCGGTCAGCACCGCGTCGTCGCCTTCGCCCTGGCGGAACTCGACCTGCCAATGCTGGCTCGAGCGGTTGGCACGCACCAGCCGGACGTGGACGTCGAACTCGCCGCGCTCGATCGGCGCGCAGAAGTTCACCGTCGCCGCGAGCGGATCGCCTTCCCGTCTCGGGTGATCGAGGACGGCGCGCAACGCGGTCGCCGCCGAGGCGCCGCCGAACGGGCCGATGAACGTCCAGTAGCCGTCGTGCGTGCGGCCGCGGCGCACCGGATCGGTCGCTGCGCCCGCCAGCGTGGTGGCTTCGTCGAGAGGATGCATTCGAACGTCGCGTGAGGAGGTCTGCCATGATGCACGGCAGCAAGGGGCATCGTCGGTCGCGCCGGCGACAGCGCGGAGCGGCTCGCACAATCGACGCCGTGAACCCCGACGCCGACCAGCTCGCGCTTTTCGCCGAAGCCGCGCCGCCACGGGCGGCGGCGCTTCCGCCGGGCTGGGAATACCGAGCCGATTTCATCGACGTCGAAGAGGAAGCCGCGCTGCTCGCGTTCATCGCGACGCTGCCGCTCGCCGAGGCGCGCTACAAGGGCTACACCGCGCGCCGGCGCGTCGCCCACTTCGGCGCTGCGTACGACTACGACGACAACCGGCTGCTGCCGGCGCCACCGCTGCCCGCCGAGCTCGAGCCACTGCGTGCAAGGGCCGCGGCGTGGCTCGGCGAAGCCCCCGACGCGCTCGCCAACGCGCTCGTCGCCGAGTACCGCGCCGGCGTGCCGCTCGGCTGGCACCGCGACGTTCCCGACTACGAGACCGTCGTCGGCGTGTCGCTCGCGGGGACGGCGCGGATGCGCTTTCGCCGCTATCCGCCGGTGGCGCCGAAGAAGGCAGACGTCGTCTCGCTCGAGCTCGCGCCGCGCTCGGCGTACGTGCTGCGCGCCGAGGCGCGCTGGGGCTGGCAGCACAGCGTCGCGCCGACGCCGGCGCTGCGCTACTCGATCACGTTTCGCACCCGTTCGGCGCGCGGCCGCGCTCGCCGCGCCTGATCGCCACCGTTCAGCGCGTGCATTTGGCGCATGGCTACGTTGCGCTCGCGGCCGCCACCACCGCGGAATGCGACGGCAGCAGCTCGGCGAGGCGCATCGTCGCGAAGCCGGCGCGCTTCCACGCCGGTGCCAGGTCGGGCGTCGGGTCGAGCAGCAGCAGCGCGACGAGCGGCTCGGCCAGCGTCGTCTCCGGATCGCAGAGCAGCACGTAGCGCGGGCCGCCGCGCTCGTCGAGCCGCCCGACCCAGTCGAGGTCGATCAGCGCATCGAGCACGGGCCCGATCTGGCGCGGGTCGATGCCGATCGAAGCGGCGATCGCGTCGGCGGCGCGGCCGCCGCGGCCGGCGCGGCGCGCCGCGGCGAGCTCGCCGAGGACGACGAGGGCGAGATGGAACTCGACTCCGGGCGCGTCGGGCCAGCGAGCGAGCGGCTTGCCGACCAGCGGCGCATACGCCGCGACCATCGCGCCGAGCAGGATGATCACCCAGCTCAGATAGATCCAGACCAGGAAGATCGGGACCGTCGCGAACGCGCCGTAGACGAGCGCGTACGTCGGCACCGCGCCGAAGTAAGCGGTCAGCGCGCGCTTGCCGAGCGCCAGGCAGACGGCGACGAAGAAGCCGCCGAGGATCGCGTGCCGCCAGCGCACGAGCGTGTTCGGAACGTAGCGGAAGAGCGCCGCGACGGCGATCGTCTCGAGCACGAAGTCGAACGTCGAGACCGCGAGCCCGAGGCCGGTCGGCATGTCGCCGAGCAGTCCGCGCGACGCCGACGCCGCGTACGACGTCGCGCTGGCGCTGATCGCGAACACGAGCGGGCCGAGCGTCACCGCGGCCCAGTAGATCGCGACGCGCTGGCCGATCCTGCGGCGCTTGCGGACGCGCCAGATCGTGTTCAGCGCGCGGTCGATCGTCAGCATCATCGCCAGCGCGGTGACGACGAGCGCGATCAGGCCGACGGCGCCGAGTCTGCTGGCGCGCATCGAGAACTGCGTGATCGCGCCCATCACCGGACGGACGATCGTGTCGGGCAGGAGCGTCTGCAACAGGTACTTCTGCAGCGCGGTCTCGAGCGTCGCGAACATCGGGAACGCCGAGAACAGCGCCAGCATCACCGTCAGCAGCGGCACGATCGAGATGACGGTCGTGAACGTCAGGCCGCCGGCGGTGAGCGCGAGACGATCCTCGCGAAAGCGGGCGACGAGGGTCTCGAGACCGACGAGCCACGGCCGGCCCTGCTCGGCTTCGACCAGGCGCTCGGCTGCGGGCGCGTCGGTCAGCGCCATGGCCTGTTCACGCGATGCATTGCTGGCATCATAAGGAGCGATGGAAGACGCCGCGCCCCGGGCTCGCGTCGCGCGCCGCGCGCGCGCCGTCGCGGTCGCCGCGACGATCGCGTTGATCGTCCTCGGCGCAGCGTGGGAGCTCCGGCTCGCGCCGACCGGCAGCGGCACGCTCGCGCTGAAGGTGGTTCCGCTCTTCCTCGCGCTGCCCGGCCTGGCGCGCATGCGCCTCTACACGTACCGCTGGCTCAGCCTCGCGGTCTGGCTCTACGCAGCCGAAGGCGCGGTGCGCGCGACGAGCGAGCGCGGCTTGTCGGCGTCGCTCGCGGTCGCCGAGCTCGGGCTCGCGCTCGTTCTGTTCGCCGCGTGCTGCATCCACGTGCGGGTGCGGCTGCGCGGCGGCGACATCGCGGGTGCCCGAACGTGAGCCTGCTCGACGACCTCGCCGGCGCGGTGGGCGGCGCGAACGTCCTCGTCGGCGCCGACTGCGCCGCGTACGAGGTCGACTGGCGCAAGCGCTACTTCGGCCGTGCGCTCGCGGTCGTGCGTCCCGGCTCGACCGCCGAGGTGGCCGGCGTCGTCGCGGCATGCCGCGCGCACGGCGCATCGCTCGTCCCGCAGGGCGGCAACACCGGTCTCGTCGGCGCGTCGGTTCCGGACGAGAGCGGCAGCCAGGTCCTGCTCTCGACCGCTCGCCTGAACCGCATCCGCTGCATCGACCGCGCCAACCTGACGATGGTCGTCGAGGCCGGCTGCGTGCTGCAGCGCGCCCAGGAAGAGGCCGCCGCGAACGGCCTTCTCTTCGCGCTCAGCCTCGCCGCCGAGGGCAGCTGCACGATCGGCGGCAATCTCGCGACCAACGCCGGCGGCACGCAGGTCGTGCGCTACGGCAACGCGCGCGAGCTCTGCCTCGGCATCGAGGCGGTCACCGCCGACGGGCGCATCTGGGACGGCCTGAGCGGCCTGCGCAAGGACAACACCGGCTACGACCTGCGCGACCTGATCGTCGGCAGCGAAGGCACGCTCGCGATCATCACCGCGGCGACGCTGCGGCTGCACCCGCGGCCGCGCGCGACGATGACGGCGAAGGCGACGCTGCCGACGCTCGCCGCCGCGATCGAGCTGCTCGGGCGCGCGCACGAGCGCCTCGGCCCGGCGCTCACCGGCTTCGAGGTGATGAACGAGGCGTCGCTCGCGCTCGTCCGCAAGCACTTCGCCCAGCTGCGCCACGCCGTCGGTCCGGCGCCGTGGACCGTGCTCATCGAGCATTCCGATTGTGAGGGCGAGTCGCACGCCGCTGCGGCGCTCGAGGCGCTCCTCGGCGACGCGCTCGA
>DASSRF010000442.1:0-21142 GCA_035701945.1 Caldimonas sp.
GTGAGGTCGAGCAGGTTCCAGAGCGGCGTCGGGTCGGGAGCGCCGCGCGGGTCCTGGCCCGGGTCGCTCGTCTCGCCCATCTCGGCGCCCCAGAAGTGCAGCACCTTGCCGTCCCGCTTCACCCACACGTCGAGCGCAGGCCACTCGCTGCCGTCGGGCGCGAGGGCGCGATAGTCGCGCGCGAAGTCGTCGCCGACGGTCGCGTAGAACTCGAGGTTGCGCCAGCCGCGCTCGCGCGCGAACGCGAGCTGGCGCTCGACCGGCGAGCGGCCGATGACCGCGAACGCGACGCGCTGCGTCAGGTCGACGACCGGAATGTCGAACGAGCCGATGAAGGCGGTGCACATCGGGCACGGCCGCTCGCGCTCGGGCCCGTACATCCAGAGGTAGGTGATCAGCGTGTCGTGCCTGCCGAACAGGTCGGCGAGGCCGACGGTCTTGCCGGAGTCGTCGCGGAAGCGATAGTCGCCCGCCTCGCCGCCTGGCGGCAGCGCGCGCCGTTGCGCAGCGACGCGCTCGATGTGGCGGCGCAGCTCGATCTCCTCGGCGAGCAGCGCGGCGCGCGCGCGCCGGTAATCGGCGCTGTCGTTCGGGTACGGCTTGCTCGCGGCCGCGGCGAGCTCGGCCGCAGGCCTCAGCCCGGTCTTCGGCTCGGACATCTGCGCTTCCTTTCGACGGTCGCCGGCGGACCGAGGTGGCGGTTCTAGCACCGCGCGCGACGAGGCGCACGCAAGCCCACGGCGCCACAATGGGCCATGGGCATGCGGCAGGACGTCCGCTTCTGCAGCGCTGCCGACGGCACGCGCATCGCCGTCGCCACGATCGGCAGCGGCCCGCCGCTCGTGCGCGCGTCGCACTGGCTGAGCCACGTCGAGCACGACCTCGAGAGCCCGGTCTGGCGGCCGTGGCTGCGCGAGCTGTCGCGGCGGCACGCCTACATCCGCTACGACCAGCGCGGCTGCGGCCTCTCGGACCGCGCCGTCGACGAGCTCACGCTCGACCTTCTCGTCGGCGACCTCGAAGCGGTGGTCGACCATCTCGGCCTGCAGCGCTTCCCGCTGCTCGGCTCGTCGCAAGGCGGCGCGACGGCGATCGCGTACGCGCACCGCCATCCGGAGCGCGTCTCGCAGCTCGTCCTCGTCGGCGCGTACGCGCGCGGCGCGCGACGGCGGGCGACGAGCGATCTCGCGCGTCTCGAGGCCGACACGCTCGTCAACCTGGTTCGCGTCGGCTGGGGGCGCGACAACGACAGCTTCCGCCAGCTCTTCACCAACCAGTACCTGCCCGAAGGGACGGCCGAGCAGCATCGCTGGTGGAACGACCTCGAGCGGCTGACGTCGAGTCCCGAGGCGGCGGCGCGGACGCTCGCGCTCTTCCACGACATCGACGTCACCGAGCTCGCGGCGGCGCTGCGCGTACCGACGCTCGTCGTCCATTCGCGGCGCGACGCGCGCGTCCCGTTCGACGAAGGGCGCCGGCTCGCCGCGCTGATCCCGGGCGCGCAGTTCGTGCCGCTCGAGAGCGCGAACCATGTCCTCGTCGAAGGCGAGCCGGCGTGGCCGGGGTTCCTCGACGTGCTGAACGGCGCGCTCGCGACGTCGGCGACGACGCGGCCGCCCGCCGCCGACACGAGCGCGCTCACCGCCGCCGAGGCCGCCGTGCTCGAGCTCGTCGCGCGCGGCCTCGACAACCACGCGATCGCGCTCCGGCTCAACAAGAGCGAGAAGACGGTTCGCAACCAGGTCTCGACGATCTTCGACAAGCTCGGCGTGCGCACGCGCGCCGAAGCGATCGTGCGCGCGATCGACCGGCGCGACGACTAGACGGTTCGCGGGACCGCGGTCCCAAGGAATCCGCGCGCGTCGCGCCGCGACGACCGCGAGCGGGACTTCGGCCTCATGCGCGGCGCGCGCGCGTCGCGAACGATGGCGGCACGTCGCCGAAGACGTCCACCGATCCGCCAAGGAGACCGCCATGCAAGCCACCGCCACCGCCGACAGCCGCCGCTACGCCAGGACGATCGAAGCGTCGAAGCGCGTCCGCTGGGACATCGACCGCGACGTCCTCCGCGGCCGCCGTTTCGACCTCGCCGACGAGTTCATGCCCGAGGGTCTTTCGCTCGTCGACGAGCTCGAGTTCCTGAGCAGCGCCGAGCGGCGCACGCTCGGCCAGGTGCAGGGGCGCACCTACGCCAACATGTTCGCCCTCGTCGAGCGCTTCATCGGCGGCAAGATGATGGAGATCGGCCGCGGCCACGCGCTCGGCGACCAGACCGCGATGGAGGCGATCGTCCGCCTCACCGACGAGGAGCTCAAGCACCAGGAGCTGTTCCGTCGCGTCGAGCTGCTCGCCGCCGAAGGCATGCCCGCCGGCTACCGCTTCCTGCCGGAGGCCAACGAGGTCGCCGCGTTCGTTCTCGGCAAGTCGACCTGGGCGGTGCTCGCGCTGACGTGCCACATCGAGCTCTTCTCGCAGGCGCACTACCGGGCCAGCATCGCGGCGCGCGGCGGCCTGTCGCCGCTCTTCAAGGACATCTTCCTGTTCCACTGGAAGGAGGAGTCGCAGCACGCGGTGATCGACGAGCTCGAGTGGCTGCGCGAGAACGCGAGGGTCTCCGACGCCGAGCGCGACGCCGCGGTCGACGACCTCATCGCGCTCGTCGGCGGCGTCGACGGCATCGTGCAGGCGCAGTCGGCCGCCGACGCCGACCACTTCCTGCGCGTCGCCGCGATCGACGCCGAGAGCGAGCGCGCCGCGCGCGTGCGCGCGACGGTGCTGAAGGCGTACCGCTGGCAGTACATCGTCTCCGGCGCGGCCCACCCGCACTTCCGTCAGATCCTCGCGGGCGTCGTCAGCGCCGAGCAGCTGGCGCGGATCGAGAGCGCGCTCGCACCGCTGACGTACGCGATGCCGAAGCATCCGTACGTCGACAGCGGCGCGGCGATCCACTAGCGGCGCAGCCGCTCGCTGGGACGCGCGAGGTAGAACCACTCCTGCCCGGTCTCGGCGGCCGGGTTGGGGAAGACGATCCTGCCGGCGAACGGCGCGACGACGGGAGTGCCGTCGGCGCGCGTGCCGATGCGCTCGCCGGCGGCGACCGGATCGAAGCTCGACCACGGCTTCGCGAACGCGTCGCCGGCGGCAGTCTTGTCGACGACCTCGACCAGGCTGAGCGACTCCATCGCGCTCGCCGGCGCCGGGTCGGGAGCGCCGCTGATGCCGAGGTGCGCGAGGGTGTTGACGATCGCGCGGTGCGCGACCTCGGGCGCTTCGGGGTCGTCGTGGCGCCCGCATTCGAGCGTCACCGCGCAGCCGCCGACGGAGCGCATGTACTCGGTCGTGCCGATGCCGTAGGCGGGATCGACGTCGAGCATCGCTTCCGGCATCGACGCCGCGAGCGCGCGGCGCCGCTCGCTGCCGGCGGCGTAGGTCGTGAGCCAGCCGTCGACGGCGCGATCGACGCCGAGGCGAAGCGCGATCGCTTCCTCGCGCGCCGCCTTGGCGAAAGGCTCGATCACGCCGTCGTTGTCGAGTGGACCGACGAAGACGAACGGAACCCCGGGCGACTTGAAAGAGTGCAGGTCGAGCAGCACGTCGTGCGCGGCGAGCAGCGGGCACAGCCAGTTGGCGACGTGGTCCTCGTGCTCGCGCGGGGTCGGCGTCGGCTGGAGCTTGCGGTTGAGGTTGCGGTCGCCGGTGCGGCGCTTGTTCGCGTAGGCGAGCGCGTTCGTGACCGGCACCAGCGTCAGCCGCCCGGCGGCGACCGCGACCTCGCCGCGGTCGATCTCGCCGACGAGGCGCTCGATCGCGCGCGTTCCGCAGGTCTCGTCGCCGTGCACGGCGCCCAGGACGATGAGGCGCGGGCCGGGGCGCGCGCTGCTGTAGGAGATCGACTTGAACGGCTGCATGCCGCGACTCTAGGCCCTGGCGGCTTGCGGGTATGTCGATTGCACGCTGCAGGCCTCACCACCGGAGTTGCCGCATGAACGAAGACGCGACCTCCCGCAGCGACGCCGACCGCGCCGGCGACGTCCACGGCCCGGCGACGCACGACGAGGCCGGCAGCGGCCCCGGCGGCGACGCCGCCAACGCGCGCATCGACGACGGCCGCTGGGCCGAACGCGGCGTCGTGCCGCGCACCGACAACACGACGACGTGGGTGCTCGTCGCCGACGAGGCGCTCGCGCGCATCCTGCGCCGGCCCGACGAAGGCGACGTGCTCGAGGACGTCGAGGCGATCGCCGATCCGGCGGCGCACGTCAAGGAGGGCGACTTCGACCGCGACTCGGCGGGGCGACGCGCCGGCGGCGGACGCGCGACGTCGAGCATCACGGCGTCGGCCGGCGAGGAGGAGCGCCATCTCGAGGCGCAGTCGTTCGCGCGCCGCGTCGCCGCGCACCTCGCCGAGGCGCTCAGGCAGAAGCGTTTCGACGAGCTGCGCATCGTCGCCGCGCCGCGCTTTCTCGGCTACCTGCGCAAGGAGCTCGACGCGAACGTGCGCGCGACCGTGAGCGACGAAGTGAGCAAGGACCTCATCCACGAGAACAACGCGAACCTCGGCAAGCGGTTGTTCGGCGCCGGCAACGACGCGGGCAACGCGAGCCGCTGACACGTGGCACGCGGCGCCTGCTGAGACGTATCCTCGCGGCGATGCTGCGCCAGCTCGCGACCACGATCGTCGTCGAGACGCGCGGGCGCGGCCTCGTCGAGATCACACGCAGCATCGAGTCGTGGCTGGCGTCGAGCGCCGTTGCGACCGGGCTCCTGACGCTCTTCGTCCGGCACACGTCGGCGAGCCTCGTGATCCAGGAGAACGCCGCGCCCGAGGTGCGCGGCGACCTCGATCGCTTCATGGCGCGGCTCGTGCCCGACGGCGACGCGATCTTTCGCCACCGCGACGAGGGCGACGACGACATGCCGGCGCACGTCCGCTCGGCGTTGACGGCGACGCAGCTCGCGATTCCGGTCACCGAAGGCCGGCTCGCCCTCGGCACGTGGCAGGGCGTCTACCTCTGGGAGCACCGCACGCGGCCGCACCGACGCGAGATCGCGCTCCATCTCCTCGGCGAGTGAGCGGCGGCGGCGCCGCGTCACGGGCAATGGACGATGGCGCCGACGACGCTGCACGCGCCGCGCGGCCCGAACAGCGTCGGCCCGAGACGCTGCAGCCGTTCGCTCGTCCAGCAGCCGCCGGTGTCGCACGAGGTGATCGCGACCGGCGGCTGCACCGGCGCGATGCGCGCCGGCGGCGTCGTTGCCCGCGGCGCTGCGGCCGCGGGCGGCGGCACGCGCGCGGCCGCGACCGGCGGCACGGCGACCGGCGGCACGGCGAGGCGACCCGCGCGCGGCGGATCGTCGCGCGCTGCCAGGCAGTGGCGGGCAACGTCGCGACGCGCCGCGGCGAGGCGCGGATCGACCGCCGGCGCCGCGCGCGCGCCGCTCGCGGCTGCCGGCGCGACGCTGCGCGCACCCTGACCGAGCGGCGCCGACGCGCTCTCCTCGACGGACCGCAGCGCGGCCAGCGCGCGTTCGCATTCCGGAGCGTGCAGCGGATCGTCTGCCGCGGCGGCAGCGAAGGCGCGCCCGACGACGACGAGTGCGGCGACGAGGACGCGAACGGGCCCGCGCATGCGACATCCCCCGGCAACGCGCGTGCGCGTCAGTCCGGGTCGGCGCGCGCCCGCGCCGCCTTCGCCTCCGCCTTGCCGGCGTCGAACTCGGCGCGGCGGCGCGCGATCTCTTCGGGCGAGAGACGATCGACGTTGCAGTAGTCGAGCTTCCAGTCGGCGTCGGCGGTCCAGCGCAGCGGCGACTGCACCGTCGTGCGCGGCGCCGGCGCCGCTTCGAGCAGCGCGAGCGCGAGCTCGAGCGTCGCGTCGTGCGACGCGCGGTCGTTCGGCCGGCCGGCGGCGTTGCCGAGCGGGAAGTCGGAGAAGACGAAGCGCGGCACGCCGACGTGCTCGACGATGTCCTTGGCGCAGCCGAGGACGACGGTCGCGATGCCGCTCGCTTCGAGCCGGCGCGCGATCAGCGCCATCGTCTGGTGGCAGACCGGACAGTTGGCGACGAGGATGGCGGCGTCGGCGTGGTCGGCCTTGCAGCGCGCCGTGATCTCGGCGGCGTCGACGTCGATCGTCGTCTTCTGGCTGCGCCGCGTCGGCGCGCCGTGGAAGCGCGGCGCCACCGCGCCGATGCGACCCTTGGCGGCGGCGCGGCGCAGCGCCGGCAGCGGGAACCAGGTGTTGCTGTCCTCGGCGGTCGTGTGCTGGCGGTCGATCGCGACGTGCGCGATCCGCACGTCGTGGTCGTGCCGCGTCTCGCCCGAATAGACGCTGAAGAACTTGGCGGCCGCGTTGTACGGCGCGCCCGGGCCCTGGTCGCCCTTGTCGGGCTGGAACGGCGCCGCCGTCGTGACGAGCGCGACGCGGCACGACGCGAGCGGTCGCGCGATGCGAACGAACGGCACCTCGACGTGATGCGCCCAGACGTACGGCGCTCCGTAGCCGAGCGCCTGGTAGTAGGTGCGGATGCGCTCGAGGTACGGGATCGCGACGTCGTGCGCCGCGGCCGTCGGCGGTGGATCGTCGTCGCGCATGGCGGTCGTCTCGCTCACGCGTGCACCGACGTCGCACCGGCCCAGCGGCGGATCGCACCGGCGAGCTGCGCCGCCGCCACCGGCTTGGTCATGTAGTCGTCCATGCCCGCCTGCAGGCAGCGCTCGCGATCGCCGGCGAGCGCGTCGGCGGTGAGCGCGACGATCGGCGTCTTCGCGCTTTGCCCCGCGGTATCGCCCCGGATCCGTTCGGTCGCCTCGAAGCCGTCGATGCCCGGCATGTGGCAGTCCATCAGGATCAGGTCGTAGCGCGCCGACGCCGCGGCGTCGATCGCCGCCTCGCCGTCGCCGACGACGTCGACGATGCAGCCCATCTTCTTCAGCATCGTCGCGACCACGAGCTGGCTCACCGGGTCGTCCTCGGCGACGAGGATGCGTGCCGACGGCACGTCGCCGGCGCCGCTGCGCTCGGGCTCCGACGACGGCGGCGCGACGGTGCGCAGCGGCACCTCGAACCAGAACGTCGAGCCCTCGTCGACGCGGCTGTCGACGCCGACCTGGCCGCCCATCAGGTCGGCGATCTCCTTGACGATCGCGAGGCCGAGGCCGCTGCCGCCGTGCCTGCGCGTGCTCGACGCGTCGACCTGGGTGAAGGCGTCGAACACGGAGTCGAACTGGTCGGCGGCGATGCCGATCCCGGTGTCGCGGACCTCGAAGCGGACGCGCACGACGCCGTCGGCGAAGCCGCGGTTGCCCACCTCGAGCGCGATCCGGCCGCGCTCGGTGAACTTGACGGCGTTGTGGAGCAGGTTGACGAGCACCTGGCGCAGCCGCACCGGATCGCCCTCGACGCGCTCGGGCAGATCGGGCGCGAGCACGCAGCCGAAGTCGATCGGCTTGTCGCGCGCCGTCGTCGCCATCAGGTCGACGGCGTCGTTGACGAGCGCGCGCAGGTCGAACGTCGTCGGGCTCAGCGACAGCTTGCTCGCCTGCATGCGCGAGAGGTCGAGGACGTCGTCGATCAGCGTCAGGAGCGCCGTCGCCGACAGGTGCGCTGTCTCGACGAGGCGGCGCTGGCTCGGCATCAGCGGCGTGTCGAGCAGCAGCTCGGTCGTGCCGAGGACGCCGTTCATCGGCGTGCGGATCTCGTGGCTGATCGTCGCCAGGAACTGCGCCTTCGCGACGTTGGCCTCTTCGGCGCGCCGGCTCGCCTCGGCGAGCTGCTCGGCCTGGCGCTCGAGCGCGCCGGTCTTCTGCTCGAGGCTCGTCACCAGCGTGCGCGCGGTGTGCATCGCGCGTCGCACGCGGGCACGCAGCCGTTCGGAGACGAGGCCGGTGAATGCGAGGTACGTGCCGAGCAGGTACATCGTCGCCGCGATCGTCAGCCGGTCCGGCCACGCCGCCTCGGCGGGCCGCCAGCGCCAGACGCCGATCGAGTAGAGCAGGTAGGCCGCGACGACGACGTGGTTGAAGTAGATCGCGCGGCGAAAGCCGTCGCCGACCTGGTCGGCGACGCGAACGAGCAGCAGGCACGCGAAGAAGAGGTGCGCCTGCTCGAAGTGGCGCAGGTTGACCAGCCAGACGACGATGTCGAGGTGGAGGAAGACGAGGCCGAGGTCGGGGCGTGCGTTCGGCGAATACCAGGCACGCAGCGCCAGCCAGCTGAAGACGGCGTAGCCGACGTTGATCGCGAGCAGCGTCGCGAGCCACGCGTTCGCGATCGGGATGCCGAGCCGGAGGTCCTGCATCGCCGCAATGACACACAGGATCGCGAAGCCGACCGCGCGCACCGCCGGGAGCTGCACCGTGTTCAGCCGCGCCGCGGTCGCCGCGCGCTGGCGCGCGACCGCGGCTGTGTCGAGCGTGAATCCGGCGTCGCCGTCGAGCGCGGGCGCGGGTGCCTTCACTCTCTTCCCGGGGTCGTGCGCGACGGCGTTGCCGCGGTCAGCGTCGCAGCCGCAGCGCCGCGACGGCAAGCAGGGTGCGGTCAGTCATGTCGTCTCCTCCGGTCGCCGCTTCCTGATCGTGCCGATTGTGGAACCGTTCGCTTCCGCATCATGGCAAGGAGGTTTGCCGCTCTTCGTCGGCGAGGACGCACCTCGCGACGCGCTCGAGCGTCAGCGCCTGCACCAGGATGCTGAAAATGACGACCGCGTACGTCGTCGTCACGATCGTCGCGCGGCCGCTCACCTGCGCCGGCAGCGAGAGCGCGAGCGCGATCGAGATGCCGCCGCGCAGGCCGCCCCACGTCATGATCGTGATCGCGGCCCTGCGGTGCGGCTTCAGCCTCGGCACCACGGCGATCGGGATGCCGACGCTCGCCAGCCGCGCGCCGAGGACGATGACGATCGCTGCCACCGCCGCCGCGGCCTGCAGCGCCGAGATCGTGAGCGCCATCATCACCAGGCCGATCAGCCCGAACAGCAGCAGGTTGAGGAGGTCGTCGAGCACGTCCCAGAAGTCGAACAGGCGGCGCTCGGTCGTCGCCGACATCGCCACGCGCCGGCCGCGGTTGCCGACGATCAGCCCCGTCACGACGACCGCGATCGGCGCCGACACGTGCAGCGCCTCGGCGAGCGCGTAGCCGCCGGTCGCGAGCGCGAGCGTGATCAGGATCTCGACGGGGTGACTGTCGACGCGGCGCAGCATGCGAACGCCGAGCGCGCCGGCGGCGAAGCCGAACGCGGCGCCGCCGACGACCTCGGTGACGAAGAGCAGCGCGGTCGTCGCCGCCTCGACGCCGCCGGCGCTCGTCGCGATCTGCAGCAGCGTCAGGAAGACGACGACGCCGGTGCCGTCGTTGAACAGGCTCTCGCCGGCGATGCGCGCTTCGAGGCTCTTCGGCACGCCGAGGCGCTTGAGCACGGCGAGCACGGCGACCGGGTCGGTCGGCGAGACGAGCGCCCCGAACAGCAGGCAAGCGAGCAGCGGCACGCCGAGCCCGAGCAGGTGCGTCGCCGCCCAGAACGCGACTCCGACGATCGCCGTCGACATCACGACGCCGAGCGTCGCCAGCGTCGCGATCAGCCACTTCTCGCGCGCGAGCTCGGCGATCCGGAGGTGGACGCTGCCGGCGAACAGCAGCAGGCCGAGGACACCGTGCAGCAGCACGCCGGCGAAGTCGAAGTGCGCGGCGGTCTCGACCGCGGCGGCGAGCGCCGGCTGGAACGACGCGGCGACGACGGCGACGAGCGAGACGACGATGCCGATCGCGGTGATGCCGATCGCATCGGGCAGGTGGACGAAGCGGTGGTTGAGGTAGCCGAACGCCGCGACCAGCGCGACGACGACGGCGAGCACCTGGAACGCGGTCACCGGAGCGTCGCGCCCGCCGCGCAGCGCTCGACAGGCGCCGCGCCGCGCGAGCTCATTCGTCGAGGCGGATGTTCTTCGCCTTGGCGAGCGCGGTCCAGCGCTGGATGTCGGCGCGGATGAACTGCCCGAACTGCTCGGGAGTCATCGGCAGCGGCTCGACCGCCTCGACCGAGAGCCGCTCGCGCAGCTCGGGGTCGCGCAGCACGGCGACCTGCGTCTCGTTGAGCCTGCGCACGATCTCCTCGGCGATGCCGGCCGGGCCGACCGAGCCGTACCACTGCATCGCATCGAAGCCCTTGAAGCCGGATTCCTCGAGCGTCGGCACGTCCTTGAGCTGCGGGCTGCGGGCGCGCCCGGTGACGGCGAGCGCGCGGACGCGCCCGGAGCGCAGGTGCGGCAGCGCCGCCGCGAGGCCGGGGAACATCGCCTGCGTCTGGCCGCCGATCAGGTCGGTGAACGCCGGCGCGATACCACGGTACGGGATGTGCAGCATGTACGCGCCGATCTCCTGCTTGAAGAGCTCCATCGTCAGGTGCGTCAGCGAGCCCTGCCCGGCCGAGCCGTAGCTGAGCTTGCCCGGGTTCTTCTTCGCGTAGTCGATGAATTCGGCGAGCGTCTTCGTCGGCACGCTGGCGTTGACGACGAGCGCGTTGGGCGTGCCGCCGATCATGCCGATCGGGGTGAAGTCCCTGATCGCGTCGTATGCGACGCGCCGCGTCGCCGGCGTCGTGCCGTGCGTCGCGACGTAGCCTTGCATCAGCGTGTAGCCGTCGGGTGCCGCGTGCGCCGTCGTCGTGCTCGCGATCACGCCGCCGCCGCCGCCGAGGTTCTCGACGACGAACGTCTGCCCGATCGCCTTGCCCCAGCGCTCGGTGACGACGCGCGCGATCATGTCGTTGCCGCCGCCGGGAGCGACCGGGACGATGTAGCGGATCGGCTTGGCCGGATACGACTGCGCGCGCGCGCCGAGCGGCAGCGCGAGCACGGCCGCGGTCTTGAGGAGCGATCGCCGGTTCATCATGGTGCCATCCTGCGCGAAGCGAACAGTCTCGCGGCCCGCGCAGCGACGAGATCCTTCGCTTCGCTCAGGACGACATTCGCGGGGCGCCGGGCGCCCGCCGATTCTGCCGCCCGCCGGGACGCATCGGGCTATTGCCTGGCTCGCCGCTTCTGCTCGAGCTCGTGGGCGATCTCGTGGAGCAGCGGCGCGAGCGCTTCGGGCCGCGTGAGATGCGGGTTGTGGCTGGCGTCGATCTCGTCGAGCCGCCAGCCCTTCTCGGTGCGCGCGCGCTCGGCGAACTTGCGAAAGACGTCGCCGGGCGAGAAGCGCGTGCAGTAGACGAACGCGCGCGGCAGCAGGTCGATCGCGCCGGTGAGCGGCAGCACCTGGTCGAACGTCGCCGCCGGCTGCATCGCGCGCCGCGGCAGCGCCCAGGCGACGTCTTCGGCGCTGGTGTCGGGCGGCAGCGCCGTCGGCGGCACCCGCCAGCCGTCGCCGACGCTGCGCTGCGCCTCGACCCGGGCGGCGAGCGCCTGCGGCCCGACCAGCTCGGCCATCGACTGGCCGTCGCGCGGCACGAAGGCGTCGAGGTAGACGACGCCGGCGACGCGTTCGCCGGCGCGGTCGGCGACGCCGGTGACGACCATGCCGCTGTAGTTGTGGCCGACGAGGATGGCGTTTTTCAGGTCCTCGCACGCGAGGACGCCGAGGATGTCCTCGACGTGCAGCGCGAGGTCGACGTCGGGGCGCGCGAGGTGGACGCGTTCGCCGAGGCCGGTGAGCGTCGGCGTGAAGACGTCGTGGCCGCGCGCGCGCAGCAGGGGCCGCAGCTTCTTCCACGCCCAGCCGCCGCTCCACGCACCGTGCACCAGCAGGAATGTCGACATCGCGCTCCTTCACGAGCTCGCCGGGCGAAGGGAGCCACAGGCGGCGCGCGATGTCAACGCGGCGGAATCGATCCGATCGCCCGAAGCGTGCCGTCTGCCACGCGAGCGACGACGACGATCTCGGCCGGCGCGACGTTTTCGCCGGTCAGCGCGCGGATGTTCTCGCCGTGCGTGACGACGACCAGCACGCCGCGGCCGCGCCACGCGCGCACGATCGCGAGGCCGCGCGCGCGCAGCGTCTCGCGATCGTCGGCGAGGACGTAGGCGTTGGCGAACGCCGGCTCGACGTCGACGCTGCCGACCGCCGCGAGCCGCGCCGTCTCGACGCAGCGGCACCACGGCGAGCTGACGACGCGGTCGATCGCGATCCGCGCGTCGCGCAGTTGCGCGCCGGCGGCGCGCGCCTGCGCGCGACCGCGCTCGCCGAGGTTGCGCTGCGTCGCGCAGTCGTCGAGCCGCCAGCCCGGTGGATCGCCGATGCCCGGAGCGTCGCCGTGGCGCATCAGCGCGACGACGCCGCCGGCGCGCAGCGCCGCCCAAGCCGCCGCCTCGTCGGCGAGCGCCGCTGCGCTGCTCGACGCTGCGAGCAACGCGGCGACGGTCGCGCGGACGGCGCGGCCGCTCGCGCGCAATTTCGGCGCGCGCAGCGTCATGCGTGCGGCTGCGTGCGCATCGCCGCCAAGCGCTCGAGATCGGCGACGACGCCGAGCCCCGGCGCGTCGCCGAGCCGGATCGTGCCGCGTTCGATCGCCGCGAGCGGCGGGCAGAGCTCGCTGCGCAGCGGGTTCTCGTTGGCGTCGACCTCGAGCATGCCGTCGGCGCCGCCGCGCGCCGCGAGGACATGCGCCGACGCGAGCAGGCCGACGCCGGCGCCGAGATAGTGCGGGCAGTAGCGCAGGCCCGCGGCGGCGATGCGGTCGACGACTGCGAGCACGCCCGAGACGCCGCCCCACTTGGCGAGGTCGGGCTGGACGACGGCGACGGCGCGCGACGCGATCAGCGCATCGAATCCGGCATCGCCGATCGCGTTCTCGCCGGCGGCGAGCGGAATCGGCGACAGCGCGGCGAGCCGATGCCACTCGGACCAGGGTCGATCGGCGCGCAGCGGCTCTTCGAGCCACGCCGGCGCGTGGACGGCGAGGCGCTCGGCCATGACCACGGCGTCGTCGAGCGACCACGCCTGGTTGGCGTCGACCATGACGGCGGCGTGCGCACCGGCGGCGGCGCGGACGTCGGCGAGGTTGGCGACGTCGCGCGCGCCGCCGAAGCCGACCTTGAGCTTGAACGCGGTGTGGCCGTGGCTGCGCAGCGCGTGGACGACGTCGCCGGGAGCGTCCGGGTTGATGCCGCTCGCGTAGACCGGCAGCGTCTGCGCTGCGCCCTCGGCGCGATCGCGCTCGCCTTCGCGGGCGAGGCGGCGCCAGAGCGGCTCGCCGGCGCGGCGCGCGGCGAGGTCGTGCAGCGCGATGTCGACGCCGGCGATCGCCTGCGCGATCGGCCCCGGCTCGCCCGACTGGATCGCGAGCACCGTGGTCTTCTCGCTCAGCTCGCGAAACGCGGCCTCGGGCGAAGCGAACGCGCGGCCGACGAGAAGCGGCGCGAGCACGGTCTCGACCAGGCGGGCGCGATGCTCGGCGCCGCACGCCGGAAAGTTGCACCACGCCTCGCCCCAGCCGAACGCGCCGTCGTCGTCCTCGACGCGAACGAGCACCGCGGGGCGATCGTGCATGGTGCCGAACGACGTCCGCACCGGAACGCGCACCGGCCAGCGCAGCACGTGCGCGGCGACGCGCGCGATCGCGGGCGAAGACGAAGGCGCCGGAGTTCCCCGGGTGTCGCGGCTCATCGGCGTGCGCTATAAAGGGATGGTCAATGGTACGTTTCACCCGGTAGTGCCGCAAGCGCGCCACGGCGCCTCCCGCGCCGCGCTCGTCGTCGCGCCGTGGCTCGCGATCGTCGTCGTCTGGTACGCGGTGCGCGCGAGCGGGCTCGTCAACCCGTCGCTCGTGCCGGCTCCGCATGCCGTCCTCGCCAAGGCCGTCGAGCTCGCGCGCGACCGGCTGCCGCTCGACATCTGGATGTCGACGCGGCGCGTCTTCGCGGGCGTCTTTCTCGGCGTCCTCGCCGCGGTGCCGGTCGGCTTCGCGATCGGCTGGTACCGCGCGGTGCGCACCTTCGTCGACCCGCTCATCAACTTCTTCCGCGCGCTGCCGCCGATCGCGCTGATCCCGCTCGTCATCGTCTATTTCGGCATCGGCGAGCTCGCGAAGACGGTGATCCTCGTCTATGCGTCGTTCTTCGCCGGCGTCATCGTGATGGTCGAGGGCATCGGCCAGATCAGCCCGATCTACGTCCGCGTCGCGCGCACGCTCGGCGCGACCGACGCCGAGATCTTCGCCAAGGTGATCGTCCCGCTCGCCGTGCCGCACATCCTGACCGCGATCCGCGTCGCGCTCGGCGTCGCCTGGGCGACGCTCGTCGCCTCCGAGCTGATCGCGGCGCAGCAGGGCCTCGGCGCGCTGATCCAGAACGCGTCGTCGTTCTTCCAGCTCGACATCGTCTACGTCGGCATCATCTCGATCGGCCTGATCGCGCTGGCGATGGACGTCGCGCTGCGCGCCGCGACGCGCCGCCTCGTCGCCTGGCAGGACCGGATCGCGTAGCGCGCCCGATGAACGCCCAGACGTCGCCGACGCCGAGCACGCCCGACGCCGCCGTGCGGCTGCGCTTCGACGGCGTCGGCGTCGACTTCGCGACGCCGGCCGGGGCGATGCGCGCGGTCGACGGCGTCGGCTTCGACGTCCGCCAGGGCGAGTTCGTCTCGATCATCGGCCCGTCGGGTTGCGGCAAGACGACGCTGCTCAACATCGTCGGCGGCTTCGTGCAGCCGACGCGCGGCCAGGTGCTGCTCGACGGCGCCAAGGTCGCCGGCCCCGGGCCCGACCGCGGCTTCATCTTCCAGGAGTACGGCGTCTTTCCGTGGCTCACGGTGCGCGGCAACATCGAGTTCGGGCTGCGCCTGGCCGCCAACGCGCGCCATGTCGCGCGGCGCGCCGACATCGTCGAGCGCTACCTCGCGCTGATGGGGCTCGCCGACTTCGCCGACCACCACCCCAAGCATCTCTCCGGCGGCATGCGCCAGCGTCTCGCGCTCGCGCGCGCATACGCGGTCCAGCCCGAGTTCCTGCTGATGGACGAGCCGTTCGGCGCGCTCGACGCGCAGACGCGAACGGCGATGCAGGACCTGCTGCTGCACGTCCTCGCGACCGAGGGCAAGACGGTGCTCCTCGTCACCCACTCGGTCGACGAAGCGATCTACCTCTCGTCGCGGATCGTCGTCGTCACCGCGCGGCCGGCGCGCGTGCGCACGGTCATCGACGTGCCGTTTCCTTACCCGCGCAGCGAGTCGATCCACGAGGACCCGCGCTTCGCGACGCTGCGCGCGGAGATCCGCGCGCTCGTCATGGAAGAGTACGAGGCGCAGGCACGCCAGGGCGTGTCGCGCAGCGAATGACGCACCGACGTTCCCCCAGCAACCCCCGCGGGCCGCGCCCGCCCGACAGGAGACGACCATGACCCTTCGCCGCCGCACCCTCCTCCAGGCCACCGCCGCCGCGTCGCTCGCCGGCGTCGCTTCCGCCGCGTTCGCGCAGGCGCGCACCAAGCTGCGCGTCGGCTACCTGCACACGCCCGCCGTCGACGGCCAGATCTGGCTCGGCCAGCAGTCGGGCGCGTGGACCAAGCGCGGCGTCGAGCTCGAGCTGATCCAGTTCACGACCGGGCTCGAGCTGTTCCAGGCGATGATCGGCGGCAGCCTCGACGTGCTGTCGACCGGCGCCGTCGTCTCGAACTTCCCGGCGCGCGGCCAGGGCCGCGTCTTCCTCCTCAACAACATCGAGTACGCGACTGCGCAGCTCTGGGTCCGCGACGACGCGATCAAGTCGGTCGCCGATCTCAGGGGCAGGCAGATCTCGACGACGACCGGGACGACCGCGCACGTCTTCCTCGACCGGGCGCTGCGCAAGGCGTCGCTCGACCCGACCAAGGACGTGCAGATCGTCAACCAGCGGATGGCCGAGGCGGTGACGTCGTTCGTCTCCGGCGCTGTGCCCGCGGTCGCGCTCTGGGTTCCGTTCGACCAGACGGTGAAGCAGAAGGTGCCGGGCGCACGCAAGATCGTCGACGCGTCGGCGTTCTTCCCCGAGGCGGCGATCATGGGCGGCTGGGCCGCGCGCAACGACTTCTACGAGAACGCTGGCAACAAGGCCGCGCTCGCGGCGCTCGTCGCCGGCTGGGTGGAGACCAACGACGCGATGCTCGCCAACTTCGACGCCGCCGCCGAGACGCTGCAGAAGACGCAGTACAAGGACGTTCCGCTCGCCGACTTCAAGGACTCGATGAAGTACTCGAAGTACTACACGTCGGCCGAGTGGCGCAAGCTCTACCAGGACGGCACCGCGACCAAGTGGCTGCAGCAGGTGACCGACTTCTTCGTCGGCGCGGCCAACATCCAGAACCCGGTGCCGGCCTCGAAGTACTTCGACCCGCAGCTCTACCTCGCGAACGTCAAGGCCTGAGGATCGCGGCAAGAGAGGCGCGGTGGCGCGCGATAGCGGCTTCGACGTCGTCGTCGTCGGCGGCGGCTCGGCGGGCTGCGTGCTCGCCAACCGGCTGTCCGCCGACCCGGCGTGCCGCGTCCTCCTCCTCGAGGCGGGGCGCGATGCGCGCCACTTCTGGCTGCGTCTCCCGGTCGGCTACTTCCGCTCGATCTACGACCCGCGCTTCACCTGGCAGTTTGCGCTCGAGCCCGAAGCGAGCACCGGCAGTCGCGCGATCGCGTGGCCGCGCGGCAAGGCGCTCGGCGGCTCGAGCGTCGTCAACGGGCTGCTCTACATCCGCGGCCAGCCGGCCGACTTCGACGACTGGGCGAACGTGCACGGCGCGCGCGGCTGGAGCTACCGCGAGGTGCTGCCGTTCTTCAAGCGCTCGGAGCGCTACGAGGGCGGCGAGAGCGAGTGGCACGGCGCAAGCGGCGAGCTCGGCGTGTCCGACCTGCGCAACGACCATCCGTACTGCGAGGCGTGGCTCGCCGCGGGTGCCGAGGCCGGCCATCCATTCACTCGCGATTTCAACGGCGCGCGCAGCGACGGCCTCGGCCGCTACCAGCTGACGCTGAGAGGCCATTGGCGCTGCGACGCCGCGACCGCGTTTCTCGCGCCGGTGCGACAGCGTGCGAACCTCGTCGTCGCGACCGGTGCGCACGTCACCCGCGTCGTCGTCGAGCACGGCCGCGCGGTCGGTGTCGACTGGGTCGCGAACGGCACGCCGCAGCGCGCGCGCGCCGACCGCGAAGTCATCGTCGCCGCCGGCGCGCTGCAGTCGCCGCAGCTGCTGCAGCTCTCGGGAGTCGGTCCGCCCGAGCTGCTCGCGCGCCACGGCATCGCCGTCGTCGCCGATGCCCCCGACGTCGGCCGCAACCTGCAGGACCACTACCAGGCGCGCGTCATCGTCAAGCTGAAGGAGAAGCGCTCGCTCAACGACGACGTCCGCAATCCGCTTCGCCTCGCGCAGATGGGCGCGCAGTGGCTGTTCGCGCAGCGCGGGCCGCTCACCGTCGGCGCCGGCCAGGTCGGCGGCCTCGTCGCGAGCGAGCATGCGGGCGGCGGCCGCGCCGACGTGCTCTTGAACGTCATGCCGCTCTCGGTCGACAAGCCCGGCGACCCGCTGCACCGCTTCTCCGGGTTCTCGGCGTCGGCGGCGCAGTGCCGGCCGGAGTCGACCGGCAGCGTCGAGATCGCGAGCGCCGATCCGCTCGCGCCGCCGCGGATCCGCGCCGGCTACCTGACGCACTCGCTCGACGCGAAGGTGCTCGTCGCCGGCCTCAGGATGCTGCGCGAGATCTACGCGCAGCCTTCGTTTCGCGGCCTCGTCACCGGCGAGGAATACCTGCCGGGCAACGACCTCACGACCGACGCCGGCCTCGAGGCGTTCGCGCGCGCGCGCGGCGGCACGGTGTTCCACCCCGCGGGCACTTGCCGCATGGGCGGCGACGCCCGCTCGGTCGTCGACGAGCGGCTGCGCGTGCGCGGCGTCGATCGGCTGCGCGTGATCGACGCCTCGGTGATGCCGCGCGTCGTCTCGACCAACACCAACGCGGCCGCGATCATGATCGGCGAGAAGGGCGCGGCGCTCGTCCTCGAGGATGCGGGCAGCGGCGCGGCGGCGCGCCCGGGCGAGAGGGCGGCGGCGTGATCCTCGCCAACGCCGACCTGCCGCTCTACGTGCAGCTCGCCGATCTCTTCCGTCAGCGCATCGCGCGCGGCGTCTGGCGTGAAGGCCAGAAGCTGCCGTCGCTCGAGCAGCTCGTCGCCGAGTTCGAGGTCGCTCGCGTCACCGTTCGCCAGGCGATCGACCGCCTCGCCAGGGACGGCCTCGTCTCGCCGCAGCGCGGCCGCGGCACCTTCGTCACCGGCGCGCCGCGAAGCGACCGGTGGCTGCGCGTCGAGACGACGCTGAAGAACCTCGCCAATGTCTATCGAGACACGCAGCCGACGATCCTCAACATCGACGAGAAGGAGTCGTCGCCGACGCCGCGCCTCGGCGACAAGGACGGCGTCGCGGCGCCGAAGTACGTCTACATGCGCCGCATCCACGCCAACGGCGGACGGCCGTACTGCGTGATCGACATCTACCTCGATGCCGAGATCTTCGCTCGCCACCCGCGGCGCTTCCGCGAGCAGACCGTGATCCCGCTCCTGACCGCGATGCCGTCGGTGAAGATCGCGACCGCGCGCCAGGTGCTGACGATCTCGACCGCCGACGTCGAGGTCGCGCGCCTGCTCGGCATCGCGGTCAACGCTCCGGTCGCCGACGTGCGCCGCGTCTTCACCGGCCCGAAGCGGCGCGTCATCTACCTCGCCGAGGTGACGTACCGCGGCGACTTCGTCCACGTCGAGTTCGACCTCAAGTCCTGACGTCGCGCCGGTCGCCGGTCCGGGCGGTGTCGTCACCTCGGCTTCACGATCGGGCTGGCGCAGCGGAGACAAGCGGGTCGCGGCGACGAGGGGCACAATCGCCGGCTTCGTGGTGCCGGCTGTGACCGGCGAGGGAGTCCGGATGGCGAAGGGCTACTGGGTCGCGCGCGGCGACGTCCGCGACGTCGAGGCGTACAAGGAATACGTCGCGGCGAACGCGGCGCCGATCGCAAGGCACGGCGGACGCTTCCTCGTCCGCGGCGGCCGCTTCGAGAACCCCGAGGGCTCGAGCCGCTCGCGCAACGTCGTCATCGAGTTTCCGTCGTACCAGGCGGCGCTCGACTGCTACCACTCGCCCGAGTACCAGGCGGCGGTCAAGATCCGGCTGCCGATCTCGACGATCGACATGGTCGTCATCGAAGGCTACGACGGCCCGCAGCCGGGCTGACACCGCCGCAGTTTTTCATCGTCAACGCGAGAGACCCGCATGTATCCCGACATCCAGCTCTACATCGACGGCGCCTGGACGCCGGCCGCTTCCGGCCGCACGCACCCGGTCGTCAACCCCGCCACCGGCGAGACGATCGGCACGTTCGCGTTCGCCGACCGCGCCGACCTCGATCGCGCGCTCGAGGCCGCGGCGAAGGGCTTCCAGACGTGGCGCAAGGTCTCCGCGTACGAGCGCTCGAAGGTGATGCGCAAGGCCGCCGACCTGCTGCGCGAGCGGCTGCAGACGGTCGCCGAGATCATGACGCAGGAGCAGGGCAAGACGGTCGCCGAGGCGAAGGCCGAGATCCTCAACGGCGCCGACACGATCGACTGGTTCGCCGAGGAAGGGCGTCGCACCTACGGCCGCGTGATTCCTGCGCGCAGCGAAGGCGTCTGGCAGCTCGTCGTCAAGGAGCCGGTCGGCCCGGTCGCCGCGTTCACGCCGTGGAACTTTCCGATCAACCAGATCGTTCGCAAGCTCTCGGCCGCGCTCGCCGCCGGCTGCTCGATCATCGTCAAGGCGCCCGAGGAGACGCCGGGCTCGCCCGCGGAGCTGATCCGCGCCTTCGCCGACGCCGGCGTTCCGGCCGGCGCCGTCAACCTCGTCTTCGGCGACCCGGCGGCGATCTCGTCGTACCTGATCCCGCATCCGGTGATCCGCAAGATCTCGTTCACCGGCTCGACCGTCGTCGGCAAGCAGCTCGCCGCGCTCGCCGGCCAGCACATGAAGCGGGTGACGATGGAGCTCGGCGGCCATGCGCCGGTGATCGTCTTCGACGACGCCGACGCCGCGGTCGCGGCGAAGGTGATGGCGGCGAGCAAGTTCCGCAACGCCGGCCAGGTCTGCATCTCGCCGACGCGCTTTCTCGTCCAGGAAGGGATCTATCCGGCGTTCCTCGAGCAGTTCGCAGCGCACGCGAAGTCGCTCAAGGTCGGCAACGGGCTCGAGAAGGACGTCCGCATGGGCGCGCTCGCGAACCCGCGCCGCGCCCGCGCGATGGAGGCCAACGTCGAGGACGCTTCGAAGCACGGCGCCAAGGTGCTCGCGGGCGGGCACCCGATCGGCGACAAGGGCAACTTCTGGGAGCCGACCGTCGTCGCCGAGCTGCCGAACGACGCCAAGGCGATGAACGAGGAGCCGTTCGGTCCGCTCGCGATCATCAATCCGTTCAAGAGCTTCGACGACGCGGTGCAGGAGGCGAACCGCCTGCCGTTCGGGCTCGCCGCGTACGCGTGGACGAAGTCGGCGAAGACCGCGAACGCGATCGCCAACGCGGTCGAGACGGGGATGATCTCGATCAACAACACCGGCCTCGGCATTCCCGAGGTGCCGTTCGGCGGCGTCAAGGATTCGGGCTACGGCTCCGAAGGCGGCAGCGAGGCGATCGAGCCGTACCTCAATCCGAAGTTCGTCTCGCAGGCCGGCCTCTAGGTCGTCGCGCGATGGCGATCGAGCTCGACAAGGAAGCGCGCAAGGAGGCGATCGCGTCGATCGAGCGCTGGTTCCAGGAAGAGCGCGACGAGCGCGTCGGCAACATCTTCGCCGGCGCGCTGCTCGGCTTCTTCCTCGACGAGATCGCGCCCTCGGTCTACAACCGCGCGGTCGCCGACGTCCAGGATCGTTTGCGCGTACGCGTCGACGAGCTCGAGATCGAGGTCCACGAGGACGAGTTCGGCCACTGGCGCAAGCGCCAGGCGCAGCGGCGCTGAGCGGCGCTGAGCGGCGCTGAGCGGCGCCGGGCTCGCTCCCGCGCACGGAATCGGACGACAGGGCGCACGGGATCGGGACGACAGGGCGCCCTGTTTTGCTCCATGTCCCCCGGGCCTGGCCTGAACGGCCCTCCTCCTTTACTTCCGCAAAACAGGGCGCCCTGCCGTCCCGATCAAGCGAGCAGCACGCATCGTTGCTGGTGGTGCTCGGTTC
>DASSRF010000443.1:0-6104 GCA_035701945.1 Caldimonas sp.
TCGGCGCGATCGGCGCCGCGACGACCGCCATCGCCGGTGCCCCGCTCGACGCCATCGAGCGCGTTCGCGCAACGTTGCCTCGCGCGGCCGCGAGCGTCACGATCTCGCGAGACGCCGCCAAAGCGATCGGCGTTGGCGACGACGGCTGGCGCTGGCGCGTCGTTCCCGACGGCGACAGCGCAGCGGAGGGCGACGCGACGGCGTGGAGCGCGGTCCCGCTCGTCGCGCTTCGCGTCAGTGGCCGGTGACGAGCTGCAGGTAGAGCTCTCCCGCGCGCGCCGTCTGCGCGCCCGGCCTGCCATCGCCGATCGTGCGCCCGTCGACCTTCGTCACCGGCGTCACGCCGCCGAGCGTGCCGGTGACGAAGGCCTCGTCGGCCGAGTACACCTGCGCGAGCGTGAAGTCGCATTCGCGGGCGACGCCGCCGGCGGCGCGCCAGGCGTCGATGACGTTGCGCCGGGTGATGCCCTTGAACGAGTAGGCGCCCGTCGACGTCCACAGCTCGCGGTCGCGGACGACGAAGAAGTTGGTCGAGTTGCAGCTCGCGACGAAGCCGCGCGGGTCGAGCATCAGCGCTTCGTCGGCGCCGGCGTGGATCGCCTGGATCAGCGCCTGGATGAGGTTCAGCCGGCTGTGCGAGTTGAGGCGCAGGTCGAAGACGTCGGGCGCGCTGGTGCGAAACGTCGACGTGAAGAGCGCCAGGCCGCGCGCCTTCGACTCGGGCCTGGGCGTCTTGAACTCGGCGACGATGACGATCGTCGCCTTGCCGATCACGAAGCGCGGGTCCTGGTTGACGGTGCGCTTGACGCCGCGCGTCACCATCAGGCGGACGTGCACGCCGTCGGTCATCGCGTTCTTCGCGAGCGTGTCGCGCACCGCCTGCGTCAGCTCGTCGCGCGTCATCCCGATGTCGAGCGCGATCGACGTCGCGCCCTCCCAGAGCCGGTCGAGGTGCGCGTCGAGGCTGACGATCGTGCCCTGGACGAGGCGAAGTCCCTCCCAGACGCCGTCGCCGAGGACGAAGCCGCTGTCGAAGATCGAGACGCGCGCCTCGTCGCGCGCCACGAACTCGCCGTTGACGTAGACGACGACGCCGTCGTTGCGCGGGTCGGCGACGTAGCCCTGCGCGCTCTCGCCGCGGGCGAGGCCGGTCGGTGTGGTCATGCTGGTCTCCTCGCGTTCGCGGCGGGACAAGGATCGGTCAGAAATCGAATTCGCGGTGGCGCTCGACGAACGCCCGCGTGCGCGGCTGGGTCGGGTGCTTGAGCACCTCGTCGGGCGTGCCCTGCTCGTGGATCACGCCGTCGGCGAGGAAGACGACTCGGTTCGCGACGTGGTACGCGAAGCCGATCTCGTGCGTCACCAGCAGCATCGTGCGGCCCTCCTCGGCGAGCGCGCGGATGACGCGCAGCACTTCGCCGACGAGCTCGGGGTCGAGCGCGGAGGTCGGCTCGTCGAACAGCAGCACCTCGGGGTCCATCGCCAGCGCACGGGCGATCGCGACGCGCTGCTTCTGCCCGCCCGACAGGCGCGCCGGATACGCGGCCGCCTTGTCGGCGAGGCCGACGCGCGCGAGCTCGACCTCGGCGCGTGACCGCGCCTCCGCCTCGCGCTGGCCGCGCACTGTGCGCAGCGCCTCCATGACGTTGCCGAGCGCGGTCATGTGCGGAAAGAGGTTGAACTGCTGGAACACCATGCCGACGCGCTGGCGCACGCGCGTCAGCTCGGCTTCGTCGTAGACGCGCCGGCCGGCGTCGCCCTTGCCCGGCGCGGCGCGGCCGATCGCCCGGCCGGCGAGCTCGACGACGCCGGCGCTCGGCGTCTCCATGAAGTTGAGGCAGCGCAGCAGCGTGCTCTTGCCCGACCCCGAGGCGCCGAGGATCGCGATGCGGTCGCCGGGCTGCACGTCGAGGTCGATGCCGCACAGCACGGCGTGCTCGCCGAAGCGCTTGTGCAGCGCGTCGACGCGCAGCAGCGGCGGCGCCGTCACGCGTCGGAGCGGCCGAGCCGCCGTTCGAGCGCATACGTCGCCTGCACGAGCGGGAACAGGCAGAGGAAGAAGACGACGCCGATCACGGTGTAGGTCTCGATCGGGTTGAAGTTGAGCGAGGCGAGGAGCTTGCCCTGCTGGAGCAGCTCGACGTACGCGATCGCCGACGCGAGCGTCGTCATCTTGAAGATCTCGATGCCGCGGTTGGTGAGCGCCGGCAGCATGCGACGGACCGCCTGCGGCAGGATCACGCGCCGCATCGCCTGCGCCTGCGTCATGCCGAGCGCGCGCGCCGCCTCGGCCTGGCCGCGGTCGATCGACTCGATCCCGCCGCGGAAGATCTCGCCCGAGAACGCCGCCGAGTTGAGCGAGATGCCGAGCGCGGCCGCGGTGAGCGGCGAGACCTCGAACGGCAGCAGGATCGGCAGCGCGTAGTAGAACCAGAAGATCTGCACGAGCACCGGCGTGTTGCGGAAGAACTCGACGAACGCGGTCGCCGGCAGGTGGACCGAGCGCGCCTTCGCGTGCCGGCAGAGGCCGACGAGAAGGCCGAAGCCGAAGCCGAGCACCACGCAGATCGCGAACAGGCGCAGCGTCCCGATCGCGCCGGCCCAGAGCACGCCGGCGTTCTCGAACACCGGAGCGAAGTTCCAGCGGTACGCCATCAGCGCGCCATCCCTTCGCCGCTCGCCGCGAGGCGCCGCTCGACGCCGCGAACGACCGTGCTCGCCGCGAAGATGACGAGGAAGTAGAGCAGCGCAGTCACCGTGAACACCTCGAGCGGGCGGAACGTCTTCTGCGCGACCTCGTTGGTCTCGAACAGGAGGTCGGCGTACGAGATGATCGCGACGAGCGTCGTCGTCTTCATCAGCTCGATCGCGCGCTCGAGGAACGCCGGGACCATGCGCTTGACCGCCTGCGGCAGGACGACGCGGCGCATCACCTGCCGCGGGCTCATCCCGAGCGCGCGCGCCGCCTCCCACTGGCCGCGCTCGACCGAGACGATGCCGCCGCGGAAGACCTCGGCGAAGAACGCCGCCGACTGGATCGAGAACGTCAGCACCGCGGCGACATAGGGCGTCATCTCGACCCGGATCAGGATCGGCAGCGCGAAGAAGAACCAGAACAGCTGCACGAGCGGCGGCGTCGTCCGGAAGACCTCGATCACCGCCGCCGCCGGCCATGCCAGCAGCCGCGAAGGCGAGAGCCGCATCAGCGCGAGGACGAGGCCGAGCGGAATGCCGAGCGCGAGCGCCGCGCCGGTCACCTTCAGCGTGTTGAGGAGGCCGAGCGCCAGCAGGTCCGCGTTCGCCCATACCGGGGCGAAGTTCCAGGCGTGCATCGCCGCGCTACGACTTGCCGAGCATCTCCTTCATCACCGGCGGCGACGCCTTCGGGTCGAGGCCGAAGCCGACGAGGAACTCCTCGTACCACTTCTGCGTCTGGCCGTTCGCATAGAACTTGCCGATCTCCTTGTCGACCCAGTCGACGAACGACTTGTCGTTCTCCTTGCGCACGGCGACGCTGGAGGCCTGCGTCTGCGCCGGCGTCGGCACGACGATCTTGCCGCTGCCGAGCTTCTGCCGCGCGGCGAGGAGCGGCGGGTGGAACAGGCAGACGGCGTCGACGCGGCCGGCCTGGTACGCGGCGATCGCGGCGGCGTTGTCGGGAAAGCGCGAGATCTGCGCCTTGGCGACGTTCTCGGTGAGGAACTTGTCCATGCTGCTCGCCTGCGGGACGGCGATCCGCACCGACGGCTTGTCGAGGTCGGCCCATGCCTTCACAGGCAGGTCGTCGCGCGCGAGCACGGCGAGCGAGTAGTAGAGCAGCGGCGTCTTCGGGAAGTCGACAGCCTGCGCGCGCTCGGGAGTCGCGTCCATCATCGACATCATGTCGATCTTGTTGCCCTGCAGCGCAGCGATCGCCGTACCCCACGACACCTCGACCGGCTCGAACTTGACGCCGAGGTCGGCGGCCATCTGCTTGCCGAGCGAGACGCCGACGCCGCTCGACCAGTCGCCCGACTTCAGGTCCTTCGAGAACCACGGCGGCGCCTGGGTGACGCCGACGCGCAGCGTGCCGCGCTGCCTGACCTGCGCGAGGGTGGAGTCCGACGCCTGCGACCAGGCAGCCGGCGCGATCGCCGCGGCGGCGACGGCGAGCAACGAGCGACGATCGATTCCGAGGGTCATGGCGATGCTCCTGCTGGTGGGTTCCCGGGATCATAGAGAGGTGCCGGCGGCGGCCGCCGCCGCCTAGGTGCGGCAACCTAGATTTCGTTGCCCGGCTAGTTTTCGCTCCCTAGCGTCGGCGGCGAAGATGTCGCCATCGAAGCCCGACACAACGAGACCACCATGAGCAACACCGTCACCATCAACGCCATCACCACCGACGTCGTCGGTCACTACGGCAGCGCCGCCAAGAGCCTGGTCGCCGCCTACCGCACTGCCTCCGAGCGCGCCCTCGCCGCGAGCGGCGGCCGCTACGCCAGGCTCGTCGAGCGCCTGCCGCTCGTCGGCGACGAAGGCAAGGCGCGCATGGTCGCCGCCGAGCGTCGCGTCGCGCAGGTCGTCGGCGAAGGCGTCGCGCGCATCGCCGACGGCTACGACCGTGGCATCGAGGTCGTCTCCGGCCAGCTGGTCAAGGGCCTCGAAGCGATCGCCGAGCGGACCGCGTGGACCAAGGACATGTTCGTCGTCGAGACCGCGCGCCGCATCCAGATGCCGGCGGCGAAGCTGTCGCTCGAGATCGCCAGCCGGATCGACGAAGCGGCGAGCACGCTGAGCGCCCGCGCCGAAGGCACGAAGCCCGTCGCCAAGGCGGTGAAGCAGCCCGTCAAGCGCGCCCGCCGCGCGGCCAAGCGCGTTCGTCGCGCCGCCTGATCGCTGCTCTCCTCAGGGCCCGCTCCCGTCCCGGGTGCGGGCCTTTTCACATCCGCTGGCCGAACCGTTGCGCGGCTGGAGCGGCTCGAGCACGATGCGCGCGCCGAACGCCTCGACCGGGCTCGAAGGCGCGTTCGTCGGCATGCGAGCTGCGCGGCGGACAGCCGCTTCGTCGGCGACGCGCAGCGCGAAGCCGGTGATTCCCTCGCCGTCCGCGCGCGGGTCGACGAAGTCGATCGCACCGCCGTCGAGCGCGACCCGCATCGCATCGCCGTGCGGCGCCGGCGCCGGACGCCCGAGCACTTCGGCCCAGCGCTCCGCCATCGCGCGCGGGTCGGCCGCCCCGACGGTGACGCCGACGACGCGCTGCCGGCCGCGCGCTCCCTCCTGAGCGCGCCACGACGGGCCGCCCCAGCGCCACGACGCCGCGGGCACCGGCTCGTCGATCGAGACGATCGCACCGCCGATGTCCTTCGGGTGCAGGTGCATCGCGCGGATGTCGGGCAGCTCCTTCTGCCACACGGTTCGCACGCCGAGCGCACGCAGTCGCGCACGCGCACCTTCGAAATCGTCGGTCTGCACGATCACCATGTAGCCGCCCTCGCCGCGCCGGTCGAGCTGTCGGCCGGCGGCGGTGCCCGGCCGGACCGGAGAGACGAGCTCGACGAACTGGTCGCCGAACGTGAACACCGCGTTGTCGATGCCGAACTCGGCGACTCCGGGGTCGCGAAACGGCGGGTCGAGCGCGAGCAGCTCGGCAAGACGACGCGAGCTCGCGGCGAGGTCGCGGACGACGAAGACGATCTGGCGGATGCGCAGCATCGCGGGCTCGCGTTCAGACGCCCGTGAAGCGCGGCTCGCGCTTCGCGACGAAGGCAGCGACGCCCTCGCGGTGGTCGGCGGTCGCGCCGGTGCGGCACTGCGTGAACGCTTCCCGATCGAGGAGCTGCTGGTAGGTCTCGATCGCGGCCGCGTCGACGTTCTGCTTCATGTAGCGGTACGCGGTGCGCGGGCCGCGCGCCAGGCGCGCCGCGATCGCGAGCGCCTCCGTCACGACATCGCTCGCCGGCTCGACGCGGTTGACGAGCCCGAGCTCGAGCGCCTGCGCCGCGCCGACGATCTCGGAGAGGAAGAGGAGCTCCTTCGCCTTCGCCTCGCCGACGATGCGAACGAGCGGCCAGGTGATGCCGAAGTCGCCGCTGAAGCCGACCTTGGCGAACGCGGTCGTGAAG
>DASSRF010000444.1:0-8688 GCA_035701945.1 Caldimonas sp.
TAGAGGAGGAGGGCCGGCCGTTCAGGCCAGGCCCGGGGGACATGGAGCAAAACAGGGCGCCCTGTCGGTCCGATCCCGTGTGCCGCGTTGCTTTCGATCCCGTGTGCCGAGGACGAGATCCTTCGCTTCGCTCAGGATGACAGTGACATGCGCGATTTCTCCCCCGACCACCGCTGGCTCTCGATCAACACGGCGACGCTGCGCGGCGCCGGCACGCTCGACCGCATCGTCGACGCGTGCGCGCGCCACGGCATCCGCGCGATCTCGCCGTGGCGCGACCAGGTGCACGCGATCGGCCTCGAGCGGACGATCGCGCTCGTCCGCGCGCACGCGCTCGAGCTCTCGGGCTACTGCCGCGGCGGCATGTTCCCTGCGCTCGACGCCGCCGGACGACGACGCGCGCTCGACGACAACCGGCGCGCGATCGACGAAGCGCGCGCGCTCGACGCCGCGTGCCTCGTCCTCGTCGTCGGCAGCCTGCCGGGAGCGCTCGAAGGAAAGCCGTCGTCCAAGGATCTCTTCGCCGCGCGCAACGACGTCCGCGACGGCATCGCGGCGACGCTCGAGCACGCGCGCGCCGCGCAGATGCCGCTCGCGATCGAGCCGCTCCATCCGATGTACGCCGCCGACCGCGCCTGCGTCAACACGCTCGAGCAGGCGCTCGACCTCTGCGACGCGCTCGACCCGTCGCGCGGCGAGCCCGGCCGCGACGGCCGTGCCGCGCTCGGCGTCGCGGTCGACGTCTACCACGTCTGGTGGGATCCGAAGCTCGAGGCGCAGATCGCGCGCGCCGGCCGCGACCGGCTGCTCGCGTTCCATGTCTGCGACTGGCTCGTCCCGACGAAGGACCTGCTCAACGACCGCGGCATGATGGGCGACGGCGTGATCGACATCCCGCGCATCCGCGGCTGGCTCGAGGCCGCAGGCTTCGCCGGCTACAGCGAGGTGGAGATCTTCTCGACCGAGGACTGGTGGAAGCGTCCCGACGACGAGGTGCTCGCGACGTGCATCGCGCGCCACCGATCGTGCGTGTGATCTAGGGTCCGTTCACGAGCCTAGGCTGCGGCCGGAGCGAGCGCGGTGCGCCGCGCGCGGCGGACGTTGACCGCCGTCGTGATCAGCAGCGCCTGCGCGATCGCCATGCCGAGCCAGACGTCGGCCGGCCGGTGCAGGTCGAGCAGCGGCGCGAAGACGAGCGGCGCGAACGCCTGGCCGATGTCGAGCCCCGAATAGACGACGCCGTAGACACGGCCGGTCGCGTTCTCGGGCGACGAGCGCTTGACGATGAGGTCGCGCGACGGCCCGGCGATCCCCGCGGCGAGCCCCATCGCGGCGAACAGCACCGGCACCGCGAGCGGCGCGATCGGCGCGTAGCCGATCGTCAGCGCGATCGCCGCGGCGACGGTGAAGCCGATCGCGACGATCCGCTCGCAGCGCGACGGGTCGGCGGCGACGAAGCCGCCGACGACCATCCCGCACGCGGCCGCGACCATGTAGAAGGTCAGGCACATCGCCGCCCATTGCGGAGGCACCGCGTGCAGCTGGCGCGCCGCTTCGGGAGCGAACGCCTGGATGGCGCCGAGGACGACGGCGTAGAGGAAGAAGAAGCCGAAGCACATCCAGACCGCGGGGATCGCGAGGAAGCCGAAGCTCGCCGCGGCCTTGCCGTGCGTCGCCTTGGGAGCCGCGGGGGCCGCGAGCGCGATCGTCAGCCGCGACCGGTTCGCGACCAGGACGACGAGGACGACGACGATGAGCACGCCGGCGGACGCGAGCGCGACGCGCCACGACGACGCGAGCGCGATCGGAACGAGCATCGCCGGCGCGAGCGCCCAGCCGAGGCTGCCGGTGATGCCGTGGACGCTGAACGCATGGCCGAGCCGCGAGGGATGGATCCTGCGGTTGAGCAGCGTGTAGTCGACCGGATGGAAGACGCCGTTGCCGATGCCGGCGACGACGACCGACGCGAGCATCGCCGCGTAGCTCGTGCTCGCCGCGAAGCCGAACGCGGCGGCCGCGAGCAGCGCGATGCCGCCGAACAGGATCGGGCGCGGGCCGAAGCGGTCGACGACGAAGCCCGAGAGCGCCTGCACCGAGCACGACACGACGAAGAAGACGGTCAGCAGCACGCCGAGCTCGGCGTAGCTGGCGTGGAACGCGTCCTTCAGCCAGGGAAAGAGCGGCGGCAGCAGCAGCTGGCTGAAGTGGCTGACGCAATGCGCGAGGCCGACCAGGCCCATCACGGCAGCGTCGTCGCGGCGGCTCGAGGGCGCGGAGATCGGGGGTGCGGAGGTGCTCATGGCGTCGGCGTTTCGGCGGCTCGACGAGCCCTCGGGCGGCGGCAAGGCGCTATCGTAGTCGGCACGCGCGGTCGCCGTCGCGCGTGAGGGCTTCCGCGCCGTCCGTCGCAGCGCGCTGCAATGCAGGTGCGCGGCGATGCAGTTCGTCGCATCGCGCTGGCGCTCGCGCCGCAGTCGGCACGACGATCGCGAATCGACTCGAGGAGACCGCACCGATGCTGACCCGCCGTCCGTTGCTCGCCCTCGCCGCCCTCGCCGGCCTCGCCGCGCCGTTTCTGGCCGCCGCGGCCGACGTCGTCCGCGGTTCCGGTGTCGCGTCCAGCCAACGCCGCGACGTCGGTGCCTTCACCGGCGTCGCGGTCGGCGGGCCATTCGCCGTCGTGCTGCGGCCGGCGACGCGCGAAGCGATCGAGATCGTCGCCGACGACAACGTGCTGCCGCTCGTCGAGACGACGGTCCGCGGCGACACGCTGCGCATCGAGTTCGCGAGGAACGCGCGCGTCGAGCCGCGAACGGAGATCGTGGTCACCGTCGACGTCGTCCGTCTCGACAGCGTCGCTCTCGGCGGCTCGGGAACGATCGCCGGCAAGGCGATCAAGAGCGCGAAGCTCGAAGCCGCGATCGGAGGCTCGGGCTCGATCGCCCTCGACGATCTCGACGTCGGCGAGCTCGCCGTCGCGATCGGCGGCAGCGGGAGCTTTCGCGCGAGCGGTCGGGCGAACAGGCTCGACGTCGACATCGGCGGCAGCGGCGGCTCCGACACCGAACGCCTCGCGGCCGCCGAGGTCGCGGTGGCGGTCTCGGGAAGCGGCGACGTTCGCGTGCGCGCCGACAGCAAGCTCAGCGCTTCGATCGCGGGCAGCGGCGACGTCCGCTACACGGGCGCGGCGACGCCGCAGGTCGCGATCGTCGGCAGCGGTCGCGTCAGGAAGTTGTGAATCGCGTTGTCAAGAGGGTGGCCACCCGTCGCTCGGCTGCTGCCGTGTGTCGGCTGTAACAGAACGTAGTTCTTCGACCCGCCTAGACTGCGAGCTGCGTATGAGGCCCTGAACGGCCTCGTTCGGCACAGGAGCAGCCATGCTGACATCCCTCTTCGGAGACTTGCGTGCGGCGCGCGACGCGAAGGCGAAGTCGGGCGACTTCGAAGAGACGCAGGTCGTCAACACGAGCCCCGAGTTCGCGGCGACCGCGATCATGGAAAGCATCGCGACCGAGGTGAACGACCGCGGTCAGATGATCGACCGCCACGTCAGCGACCTCGTCGTCACCGGCTCTCCGGCACAGGCGATCCGCGACCACTTCGCGACGACGCGCGCCGACCTCGACACCGCGACGTCGATGATCACGCTGCTCGACCCGGTCGGCGTCTGGGCGTCGTCGGTGATCAAGGCGCTCTCGGATGCCGGCGGCCGGCCGATCGAAAAGCTCCACCTGCGCGAGCACACGACGCTGCGCACGATCGCGATGATCGAGCGAACGATGCTCGTTCGCCGCAACGAAGACACGCTGCGCATCTTCCACGCCGACGTCCGCGCGCCGGGCCCGGAGAACGCCGAGATCCCGGTCGCGCTGATGGAGCGCAGCCAGATGACGGCGGTGATCATCGGGCCGATGCAGCCGCACGCGATCGATGCCCTCCTCGCGTCGCTGCGGCATGCGACGAGCCTGGCGACGTGGCGCTGCCCGCACCTGCTCTTCCAGCTGCCGCCGGCCTCCGACTGGATCGCCGCCAAGGTGCACGCGATCGCGTGGCCCGAGCGGCTGCGCGTCCACATCATCAGCGAGCCGATGACGAGCGCATCGTCGGTGTGGAACGCGATGCTCAACGTCTGGAACTCGGTCAAGGTGCAGCCGGGCTGGGACAGCGCGGTCTCGCCGATGCTCGGCACGAGCGACTTCCCGATCAAGGTCGGCGAGCTCGATCCCAAGACCCCGCCGGGCAAGCCGGCGGAGGCCGAGGTCGCTGTCGCGGGCGCGGCGCCGAACCGCGGCGTCCTCGACGCGGCCCGCGGCAAGCAGGCGCTCGCGAGCCTGAAGAAGCTCGACGGCCTGCTCGGCTGCGCGCTGGTCGACTCGGCAACCGGGCTCGTCCTCGCGCACGATGCGCGCGACCCCGAGACGATCGACATGGAGCGCGCCGCCGCGGCGTGCGCGCAGGTGCTCGCCAGCCAGCGCGAGGCGGCGCAGACGATGGGCCTCGCCGATCCGATCGACGAGATCATCACGACGGCAGGCGCGCGCCACGTCCTCGTGCGGTCGCTGCAGCGCCACGCCGACCTCGTCCTCGTCGCGCTGCTCGAGAAGCACCGCACGAACCTGGCGCTCGCGCGCTTCCAGCTGCTCGAGGTCGAGCGCAGCCTGCCCTGAGGGCGCGCGCGGCGGTCAGGCGGCGCTGCGCGTCTTCAGCGCGAGCGCCTTGTTGGCGAGCGCGTCGGCCTTCTCGTTGCAGCGGTCGCCGTTGTGCCCGCGCACCCAGCGCACGCTGACGCGGCGCGCATCGGCAGCTGCGTAGAGGCGCTTCCAGAGCGCCTGGTTGGCGACCGGCTCGTTCTTCGAGTTGCGAAAGCCGCGCCGCTCCCATCCCGAGCGCCATTCGGTCAGGCCCTTGAGCACGTACTGGCTGTCGGAGACGAGCTCGACTTCGGCGCCGGGCGGCACGAGCTCGAGGCCTTCGATCGCCGCCGTCAGCTCGGCGATCTGGTTGGTGCCCAGGCCGATGAAGCCGAAGTGGTCGACCTCGTCGCCGTCGGGCGCGATGACGACCGCGCCCCAGCCGGCGGGGCCGGGGTTGGTCGGCGCGCACGCGCCGTCGGTGTACGCGATCCATTTCATCGCCCGACCTCGTCGAGCTCGGCGACGGCGCGCGTCTTGTGCTGCGTCACCGCGACCGGCGCCGGCGCGGGGTGCGCCTTGAGGCGGTCGTTGCGGATCAGCCCGACCAGGCGCATGCCGCGGACGCGCTTCACGGCGACGATGTAGTAGAGCGCGCCGAACACCGGCCACCAGTGCTCGCCGGCGCGATCCATCCAGGCGAAGCGCGCGAGCCAGCGGCTCGTCCGTGCCGGCGGGACATAGCAGCCGAAGCGCCCGGCCTCGACCTCGAAGCTCAGCAGGCGCAGCCAGTCGCGCAGCCGCCGGTAGCCGACGAACTCGCCGGCGTGCGGCAGGAACAGCTCGCTCGAGGAGCGCGGCGCGAGCCTGCGACGCAAGCGGCCGAGGCGCTGGCGCAGCCCCCAAAGGCTCGCCGGATTGAAGCCGACGATGATCGCGCGGCCCTCGGGGACGAGGACGCGCTCGACCTCGCGCAGCGCCAGGTGCGGGTCGCGCGCGAGCTCGAGCGCATGCGGCAGCACGACGAGGTCGAGCGTGCCGGCGGCGAACGGCAGCGCGTCGAAGTGGCAGCGCAGCGTCGGCGGGGGCACGACGTGGACGCGCGGCGCGGCGAGCGTCGCGTCGGAGTCGGGCGAAGCACTCGCTGCCGCGGCCGCATCGGCCACGGGAACTTCGTCGTTGCCGGCCGACTCGACCGCGAGCCAGCGGTGCGGCATGCGATTGGCGCGCAGCGCATCGAGCTGCGGCAAGCCGAGCTGCAAGGCGTGAAATCCGAACAGGTCCGCGACCGCACTGTCGAGATGACGCTGCTCCCACTCGAGCAACACCTGCCCGACGGGAGACCGCAGCCACTGGGGCAACTGTATGATCGCGCCTTCAGTCATGAGCTTGCCCGCACTGCCCGCGTTCACCCACTGCGTGCGCCGCAGCGACGGACTCGCGGCGATTCTAGTGACCCGCCGTGAGCGGCCCCGCCGCCACGCGAGCGACCCTGCGCAGCGCACCGTTCGTGAAGAACGTCGCGCCTGCCCGCCCCCGACGACGATCGCGCACACCCGCGGACACATTGCTTACGCCGGGCACGCCGCCGACCGCGCGACGAGCGTCGCGCGACGGGCTACGCTGTTCGGCTTTCGGCGCAACGACGCCGGCGACGTGCTCGCTGCGCCACGCAGCTGGAAGAACGATTTCCGATGACGAAGCATCCCGACACGCGGCCCGCGGCGGCGGCGCGAACCCTGCGATGGCTCGCACTGCCCCTCGTCCTTCTGGCGGGCTGCGCGTCGGCGCCGACACCGCAGTCGGCGGTGCCGGCTCCGGAAGCTCCGGTTGCGGTCGAGGCCACCCCGGCAACCCCGGCTGACGTCAGGAGCGTGCAGCAAGCGCAGGCCGCGCAGGCGACCGCGGTCGCCGCTGCCGTAGCGGCCTCGGCGCCCGACGCGTCCGCCGCCGGGGAATCGTTCGCGCCGCCGGTGCCGGTCGACCCGGTGCGCCCCGAAGTCCACCTCGACCTCGACTCCCGCGCCGCGCGCGTCGACCTCTGGGAGCGCGTCCGCCGCGGCTTCGCGATGCCCGACCTCGACAACGACCTCGTCCGCAACCAGGAACGCTGGTACGCGACGCGGCCCGACTACGTCGCGCGCATGACCGAGCGCGGCAGCCGCTACCTCTTCTACATCGTCGAAGAGCTCGACAAGCGCAACATGCCGACCGAGCTCGCGCTGCTGCCGTTCATCGAGAGCGCGTACAACCCGCAGGCGATGTCGGTCGCGCGCGCCTCGGGGATGTGGCAGTTCATCCCGTCGACCGGCCGCAACTTCGAGCTCAAGCAGAACGTCTTCCGCGACGACCGCCGCGACGTCCTCGCGTCGACGCGCGCCGCGCTCGACTACCTGCAGAAGCTCTACGGCATGTTCAACGACTGGCACCTCGCGCTCGCCGCGTACAACTGGGGCGAGGGCAGCGTGCAGCGCGCGATCGCGAAGAACCAGCGCGCCGGCAAGCCCACCGACTACCAGAGCCTGCGCATGCCCGCCGAGACCCAGGGCTACGTGCCCAAGCTGCAGGCGGTGAAGAACATCGTCAGCCATCCGGCCGATTTCAACCTGCAGCTGCCCGAGCTCTACAACCACCCGTACTTCCTGAGCGTGCCGATCGAGCACGACATCGACGTCGCGCTCGCGATCAAGCTCGCCGGCCTGCCGGTCGAGGAGTTCCAGTACCTCAATCCGCAGATGAACCGGCCGGTGATCCTCGCCGCCGGGACGCCGCAGATCCTGCTCCCGTACGACAACGCGAACCGGTTCGTCCGCGAGTTGCCCCTTTACCGCGGGCCGCTGACGACGTGGACGACGTGGGTCGCGCCGAAGAGCATGAAGCCGGCCGAGGCGGCGAAGGCGACCGGCATGGACGAGGAGGAGCTGCGCGAGGTCAACAAGATCCCGGCGCGGATGGTCATCAAGTCGGGTTCGACGCTGCTCGTGCCGCGGCGCGGCGGCGGCCCGATCGTCGACGTCTCGAGCACGGTGGCCGACAACGCGACGATGATCCTCGCCCCCGACGCGCCGCCGCTGCGCAAGGTGAGCCTGCGCGCCGGCAAGCACGACAGCGTCGAGACGATCGCGCGCCGCTACCACGTGAGCGCTGGCCAGGTCGCGCAGTGGAACGACGTCGGCGCCGGCGCGAAGTTCGCGCCGGGGCAGACCGTCGTCGTCTACGTCGCCCCGAAGGGCAGGACGACGACGCGCTTCGCATCGACGACGCACGGCACGAAGGTTTCGCACAGCGCGCACCACAGCAACGGGTCGAAGCCGAGCGGCAGCCGCGCGGCCGCCAGCCACAAGCAGGTCGTCACCAAGCACTGAGCGGCAGGCGCCGCGTCAGCGCCGGTCGTAGAACGCGTGCGCGATCGTTCCCAGGTCGACGTACTCGAGCTCGCTGCCGACCGGAACGCCGCGCGCGAGCCGCGTGACGCGGATGCCGCGCGAGGCGAGCGCCTCGGCGAGGACGTGCGCGGTCGCCTCGCCCTCGGCGGTGAAGTTGGTCGCGATGATGACTTCCTCGACGCGGCCGTCGCCGGCGCGGTCGAGCAGCTCGCGCGCGCCGATCTCCGACGGGCCAACGCCGTCGAGCGGGCTGAGCCTGCCCATCAGGACGAAGTAGAGGCCGCGGTAGCTGCCGGTGCGCTCGAGCGCGGCCTGATCCGCTGGCGTCTCGACGACCGCGAGCTGGCGGACGTCGCGCGACGCGTCGAGGCAGATGCTGCACACCTCGCTTTCGGTGAAGGTGTGGCAGCGCGCGCAATGGCGGATGCGCGCGACGGCATCGTCGAGCGCGCCCGCGATCCGGCGCGCGCCTTCGCGATCGTGCTGGAGCAGGTGCCACGCCATCCGCTGCGCCGACTTGACGCCGACGCCGGGCAGGCGGCGCAGCGCCTCGATCAGCCCTTCGAGCGCGGGTTCTGCAGCCAAGCGATCGCGCGACCCGGCGCTAGGGCCTGTTCACGCTACGGGAGAGCTCGCGCCGGTGCTGCGCAGGCTGCACGGCAAGGGGCGCG